>NZ_JAAOHT010000042.1:0-36985 GCF_011440255.1 Haloarcula sp. JP-Z28
GAGCTGGCGACGCTGAAACTGCTCGCCCTCGACGGTGCGCTCGATGAGTCGACGAAAGTGTCCTGTGCCGATCTCGCCGAACGGCTGGACGCCTCGAACCAGACCGCCTCGCGGCGGCTCCAGCGGCTCGAAGACGCCGGGCTGCTGGCCCGGGATATCGTCAGTGACGGGCAGGAGGTGGAGCTGACTGGCGACGGTGAGCGCCGCCTCCAGTCCGAATACGCTGACTACCGACGGATCTTCGAATCCGACGCCAGCGTCGACCTGACCGGGGTCGTTACCTCGGGGATGGGCGAGGGTCGCCACTACATCACGCTCCCGGGCTACATGGAACAGTTCATCGAACGGCTTGGGTACGAGCCTTTTGCAGGCACTCTCAATCTCGAACTCACGGCCGAAAGCGTCCGCAAGCGAGCGCGGATGAGCGCTATCGAGCCGGTCACCATCGAGGGCTGGGAGGACGATGAGCGGACGTACGGTCCCGCGTACTGCTACCCCGCCTCGATAGAAGGGAGCGACGGCGAGTACGAGCCGGCCCACGTCATCGCCCCCGAGCGGACCCACCACGGCGAGGAGCAACTCGAAGTAATCGCGCCCGAGAAGCTCCGCGAGGTGCTGGAACTGGCCGACGGCGACGGGGTGATCGTGCATGTCTCGGAGTGAGGAGACCGCCGTTGACGCCGACAGCGTGGCCGACGCCGTCGCCGCCTTCGCCCGCGGCGAGCCGGTGCTGATCCACGACGCCGCCGACCGCGAAGGTGAGACCGACCTCGTCTACCCGGCCGGGGCCGTCAGCCCCGATGCCGTCGCCCGGATGCGCAACGACGCCGGGGGCCTCGTCTGCGTCGCGCTCTCGGACCGCGTTGCCGAGGCGCTAGAGCTCCCCTTCATGCAGGAGGTCCTCAGCCACCCGACGGCGGCCGACCACGACCTCGCCTACGACGAGCGCTCCTCGTTCTCGCTGACGGTGAATCACCGCGATACCTTTACCGGCATCACCGACGACGACCGCTCGCTGACGATTCAGGAACTGGCCACTGTCGCGGCGGACCCAGACCCGGACGCGTTCAGCGATGCCTTCCGGTCACCGGGCCACGTTCACCTTCTCCGGGCGGCCCCGGACGGCCTCGCTGACCGCGAAGGCCACACCGAACTCGCGCTCGCGCTCGCGGCCGGAGCCGACCAGCCCGAAGCCGCCGTCGTCTGTGAGATGCTGGACGACGAGACGGGAGCAGCGCTCCCCCCGGCAGCGGCACGGGCCTACGCCGAGCGCGAGGGCCTCGTGTACGTCGAAGGTGCCAGCCTGCTAGAGCGGTTCGAGTAACGGAGTGAAGCACGCGCTCTCTGCGACAACCGACCGCTGGGGCGTTTGTTGGGCCACAGTATATATTGGGAAGCCTTCGAGTGCGATGTCTGACCCAGGTTTATATCAGTGGCGTGTCAGTCGGTGAGCATGGCTTGGTTTGAACGCCCACAGCCCGAGATGGGCACTGAAGGCGGCGTTATCTGGCGGCGTGTCGTCGCGATAATAATCGACATCGTGGTGATCGGCATCGTTTCGTCAGCTATCGCCGGTATCCTCTCCCAGATACGACTCGCGGCACTTGGGAGCCTGATCGGACTGGTCCTCGGGTTCGGCTACTACATCTATCTCGAAGGGACGTACGGCCAGACCATAGGTAAAATGGCCCTCGACATCGTCGTCGTGACGGAGGACGGCGACCCGATCGACTTCGGGCCTGCGGCGATCAGATCCCTCTTGCGAATCGTCGACGTGCTGCCGGCGTTCTACCTGATCGGCTTCGTTGCCGTTCTCGTCACGGACCGCAAGCAGCGGCTTGGTGACATCGTCGCGGATACAGTCGTCGTCCGTGCCGGCGAAACCGCGGGTATGCGATGAGATACAGGTCGAACTCGCCATTGAGTGACAGCCGAGGAGACGGAAAACAACCGGTCTCGCGTGGACCGTCAACACTCTTAACCACGGGAATCAATGGGGTAGATATGACACACGACGAGACAGCAGGAGGCACCACCCGCGGGCACCGCGACTGTCAGCTCACCGGAGGGGTCGTGCGATGAGCGACCGCCCGGAGATGTTCGAGGGGACCGACCGGATCTGGATGGACGGCGAGTTCGTCGACTTCGAAGACGCACAGACGCACGTTCTCACACACGCACTGCACTACGGGACCGGCGTTTTCGAGGGCGTTCGCTGTTACGACACTGAACAAGGACCGGCCATCTTCCGCTGGGAGGAACATCTGGACCGCCTGTACAAGTCCGCGAAACCCTACGACCTCGACATCGAGTTCAGCAAAGACAAACTCACCGAGGCGACGACGGAACTCATCGAAACGGAAGGGTTCGAGTCGTGTTACATCCGCCCCATCGTTTACTACGGCTTCGATTCGCTCGGCGTGAGCCCGAAGGACTGCCCGACGAAGACCACCATCGCCGCGTGGCCGTGGGGCGCGTATCTGGGCGAGGAAGCGCTGGAAGAGGGCGTCGACGTGATGGTGTCGTCCTGGCGTAAGCACGCCTCCAGCCAGATTCCGACCAACATCAAGACCACGGGGCTGTACGTCAACAGTATGCTCGCCGGCGAGGAGGCTCGCCGCAACGGCTACACCGAAGCCATCGTCCTGAACAAGGAGGGCAACGTCGCCGAGGGGCCGGGCGAGAACATCTTCATGGTCCGGGACGGCGAAATCTACACGCCCGGGCTAGCCGAGAGTATCCTCGAAGGCATCACCCGCAACACCGCGATCACGCTCGCCGAAGAGATGGGCTACACCGTCCACGAGGAAGCGACTATCTCTCGCGGTGAGCTGTACACCGCCGACGAACTGTTCTTCACCGGCACCGCGGCTGAGGTCACGCCCATTCGGAGCGTCGACGACAACGAGATCGGCGAGGGGACGAAGGGGCCAGTCACTGACGAGCTTCAGTCGGCCTTCTTCGACGTGATCGAGAGCGGCGACCGCGAAGAGTGGTTCCACTACGTCTGAGAGCGCACTGAGCGGCGTTATTAGTCGTCCGCGAGGTCGTCCTCGTCGGCGACCGGAATCGGCGTCGCGTTACTACGGTCCGTGTCGCCGAATCCGGCGCTAAGGATGCGCGTCAGCGCTTCTTCGACGCGTTCATCGATTTCCTCGTAGCGGTGCGGTTCGACCTCGACGACGTAGCCGGTCGTGATGTTCGGCGCTGTCGGCAGGAAGAGTACCTCACGGCCGTCGTCGGTGGTCTGTCCCGTTTTGAACGCCGTCATCCGCATCCCGTCCCACACTTCGAGTTTCACCGGCGCCTGAAGGTCTTCGGTTCCCCCGACAGCCGTTTCGACCGCCATCTTCGAGGCGTTGTACACCACCCGGAGGCCCGGCACGTGGTTCATCGCGTCGTCGATTGCGCGTTCGACGATATCGCCGAAGGCTGTCCGCATCAGATAGCCGATGGAGAACACGATGAGGATGAAGATAATCAGCGTCGTAAACACCCGGGCAAGTTCAACAGACGAGGTACCCGAGGGGAGTCCGAGCGCCGCTAGCAGTTCGCCGTCAATCGCCGGGATAACCGCCGCCGACGCAAGGATTGAGTAGAGATAGAGGATAACGTAAATCGTCACCAGAAGGGGCAACAGGATGATGAGGCCGCTCGCGAAATCGCGCTTCCACGACGTTGAGGAGGCCATACAGATACGTATCGGGCGCGGGATATGAGCCCTTTCCTTTGCTGTGTCCCATCACTGACACAGTCGCTGCCGAGGGAAAGGGGAGAATCCCACCAGACTACCACTCGGCGACGCTGCCGTCGTCGTGTCGCCAGACGGGGTTGTGCCAGTCGACCTCTTGCTGGGACTGCTCCCGGAGGAACGCCTCGTCAATCTCGATTCCGAGGCCGGGGTCGGTGGGCACGGTGACGAACCCGTCCTCGTAGTCAAACACCGATGGGTCGGCCAGATAGTCGAGCACGTCGGTGGTCTCGTTGTAGTGGATGTCGATGCTCTGCTCCTGGATGAGGGCGTTGGGCGAGCAGGCGTCGACCTGTACGCAGGACGCCAAGGCGACCGGGCCGAGCGGGCAGTGGGGGGCCATCGCCACGTCGTAGGCCTCGGCCATCGACGCGATCTTGTACACCTCGGTGATGCCGCCGGCGTGGGAGAGGTCCGGCTGAATCACGTCGACAGCCCCGTCCTCGAACACCTCCTTGTAGTCCCAGCGCGAGTACATCCGTTCGCCGGTCGCAATCGGAATCTCGGTGTGGGCCGCAAGCGCCGGCAGCGCGTCGTTGTGTTCGGGCAACACCGGTTCCTCGATGAACATCGGCTCATAGGGCTCCAGCGCGGACGCGAGCCGCTTGCCCATCGGCTTCGTGACGCGACCGTGGAAGTCGACGCCGATGTCGACCTCGGGACCGACGGCCTCCCTGACTTCCCGGAGTCGCGTCGCGGCGGCCTCAACCGTGGCCGGGGTGTCAACGCGCTCAATCTCGGGTGTCGCGTTCATCTTCAGCGCCGTGAATCCAGCATCGACCTGCTCCTGAGCAGCGCTGGCTACGTCCGAGGGCTCGTCGCCGCCGATCCACTGGTACACCCGAATCCGGTCTCGGGCCTGCCCGCCCAGTAGCTGGTGGACCGGCGCGCCGAGTTGCTTGCCCTTGATGTCCCACAGCGCCTGGTCGATGCCGGCGATGGCGGACATCAGGACCGGGCCGCCGCGGTAGAAGCCGCCGCGGTACATCGCCTGCCAGTGGTCCTGGATGTTCTCCGGGTTTTCGCCGACGAGATAGCTGTCGAGCAGTTCCTCGACAGCCGCACGCACGGTGTGGGCCCGGCCCTCGACGACGGGTTCGCCCCAGCCAACAGTACCGTCGGCCGTCTCCAGTCGAAGGAAGAGCCACCGGGGCGGCACCTCGAACAGTTCGTAGTCGACGATGCGGTTCCCGGCCGCGTCGTCGGCTGTCATACCAGTAGCCCCCCCGCGCCATACAAATCAGTTCTATTAAGCGCATTACGCGGCGTTTTGAGCCGTGCTCCGCCGGTGTATGGAGTCATGTGAGACACACATAGGAGACGTGTATATAGTCGTTGTGTGATTCCAGAACAGCCACGAGCCGCTGCTTTCGGCGTCGACAATAACGCAGGTCGTCTTCTATCGCATCGGTAGCAGTCAGTTTCGGCTAGTTACTGTTCGCGGTGGCGCTCCCACGTACGGACGAGCCCGGCAAGCGTCTCGTTGACCGGGACCCGCTCGGTCGCAGTCTCGGCGACGTAGCCGTTGATGGCATCTATTTCGGTTTGCTGACCGGCCGGGATATCCTGATACATCGACGAATGGTTGGCGGCGGTATCGTCGACCACACGCTCGACGAGCGACACCGCACGCTCGTCGGGGAGGTCGATGCCCTGCTCCCGGGCGACAGCGGCCGTCTCGCGGGCCGCGTCCGCGGCGATGGCGTCAGCCGGCGGGTCGGCCAGCGCACCGTTCGGCACGCGGGCGAGCGCCGTCACGGCGTTGATGCCGGCGTTGACCGCGAGTTTCTCCCAGAGGCGAGTCGGCATGTCCGCCACAACGGTCGTCTCGATGCCGGCCGCACGGAACGCCGCCCCGACCTCGTCGGCGACCGCGGACCGGCCGCCGTTGCGCTCTCCCAGTACGACCTCGCCGCGGCCGGTGAACGCCACAGTGCCCGGTTCTCGAAGGCGTGCCCCATAGGAGCATGTCCCCGCCAGCACCGGACAATCGAGTACAGCGGCTAACTGCGATTCGTTGCCCATCCCGTTCTGTAGCGAAAGACAGGCATCAAGCGTACAGTCGGCAAGGTCCGCTGCAACGGTAGCGGTGTCGTATGCCTTGACCGTCACCAGCGCGAGGTCGGCACGTTC
This sequence comes from Haloarcula sp. JP-Z28, assembly GCF_011440255.1. Taxonomy (NCBI): domain Archaea; kingdom Methanobacteriati; phylum Methanobacteriota; class Halobacteria; order Halobacteriales; family Haloarculaceae; genus Haloarcula; species Haloarcula sp. JP-Z28. Next base: position 5,885 of record NZ_JAAOHT010000042.1, read on the forward strand.
CGGCATCGCCGTCTGTGCGTTCGAGTGGACCCGAAACTCCTCGGCTCCGACGACCGAAAGGCCACGCTCAGTGACCTGACTCACGTGTGGCTCGCGACCGACGAGCGTCACGTCGTGTTCACGAGCGAGCAGGCCACCGACGAGGCTGCCGAGGCTCCCGGCCCCGACGACGACGATATCCATACCGACGGGCAGGGACGGCCCGGACAAAAACCCATCACCGACGTGCCGGAATCAGCACGCACTTGACCGCGAGCGACGAACGAGCGGCCATGAGCGACTCCGACGACGCCGAGGCGGTAGTTCGGGCCATCGACGAGATCGGTATCGACCGGCTGACCGAGACAATCGTCACGGCGTGGGAGGGCATCGGTGGCGGCGTCGAACCGGGTCCGACCTGGCCACAGGACGAGACCACACAGCGGTTCGAGCTATCCGACCCGGACGAACCGGTCGGGCTGGACCTGCTCGCGGCCGTGCTGGACGCGTCACCACGAACACCGGCAGAAGCATTCGTCCATCTCGGGTTGGGGCGACGGGACAACCCCGGTGCGGAACGGTTCGCTGTCGAGACGATTGCGGGCCACACCACTGTTTCGGCTACCGACACCCACACGACTGGAACAGTGCCGGTCACGGCAGAAACGTTCGATGCGCTGGCACAAGTCTACGGGGGGACACTGGTGTACGTGGCCATCTACGACGACGACGGACGCGCGATTCTCGAACGGGACTGGACGACGCTGCGGTTCTCGCTCCCGCCGTCGGCCGCCGAGACAGTGCAGGAGGCAGTCGGGCCGGCCGTCGCCGAGCGGTTCGAAGCGACGTAATCACCGCCACATATGCAGTCGGTGCTTCCAGACGACCACCGATCCGTTCAGTCCTCCTGCCAGTAGTAGATGTCCTCCTTGGGCGCGTTGCAGGACGGACATTCGTCGGGAATATCCTCGATCTTGCCCATCTCACCGCATTCCCAGCAGCGCCACATCAGTTCGGCCTCGCCCGCGGCCCCGGCGCTGAGATGCTCGCTCGACATGGACTCAATGCCGTCCTCGACCGTGACGTAGAAGCCGTGTTCGTCGAACCCGCGGATGGTCCCGAGTGCGTCCCCGTCCTCGTCGTACACCGTCTGGCCGAACGAATACTCCTCGCTTTCGATGTTCGTGGTCATGTCAGCCATACGTAGTAACAGTCGTCCCGAGATGTGTTAAATGCTATCGTGAAACAGGACATACATGATTGATGAACCGAACCGAGGGAGAGCGAACCTGCCGGTCACCGGATGATACGCCCGCGTCGCTACTGCGAGAACAGGCTGTTGTGGACGGGTGCGAAATTGCTCTCCTGACTATCCTCGACAACGGAGTCGGTGACGGCGTTACCGTCGACGCCCGCGTCGAGGAAGTCTGCGAGCGGCGGCCCAACGTTGTCTGGTTCGACGAGGAACGCGTCGTGGCCGTGGTCGGAGTCGATGACGTGGTGGGCGACGTTCGCGTCGGCCGCCCGGAGCGAGTCGGCTAGCGCCTCCGCCTGCTGGGTGGTGAAGTGCCAGTCGGCGGTAAAGGACATCACCAGCGCGTCGCCGTCGAAGGCCGCCAGCGCGTCCGCATCGGACTCGAACCCGGCGGCGAGGTCGTAGTTGTCCATCGCCCGTGTCAGATAGAGGTAGCTGTTGGCGTCGAAGCGCTCGGTGAACTTCTCGGCGTTGTAATCGAGGTACGACTCCACGTCACGGTACGGGAAGAACGCGCCCGCGGCGTCGGTCGGGAACGTTCGGACGGCGTCCCGGCCGGCAGCGCGGCGGCCGAAGCGGTGCTCCATCGACGCCTTCGAGAGGTACATCACGTGGCCCAGTTGGCGGGCCAGCGCCAAGCCGTCGCTTGGCGGCTCGTCGTCCTCGCCGTAGTAGTGGCCCTGCTTCCAGTTCGGGTCGGTCGTGATGGCCCGGCGGGCGATGGCGTCGAGCGAGAGACACTGCGTGTCCAGTCGCGCGGCCGCGGCGATGGGAACGATGCGGTCGACGTGGTCCGGATGGCGCTTGGCCCATTCGATGACGTTCATGCCACCGACGCTGCCGCCGACGACGGCGTGGAGGTGGGGAATCCCGAGTTCGTCAAGCAGGGCGCGCTGGGCCTCGGTCCAGTCCGTGACGGTGACCGGCGGGAAGTCCGTGCCGTAGGGCTCGCCCGTCTCCGGGTTCTCGCTTTTCGGGCCCGTCGACCCGTAGCACGAGCCCGGTACGTTTGCACAGACGACGTAGTACTCCGTGGTGTCGATGGCTTTGCCCGGCCCAACGATATCGTCCCACCAAGCGCGGGCCTGATCAGCGCTGTCGACTCGGTCGCGGCCGGCGACGTGGGCGCTGCCGGTCAGCGCGTGACAGACCAGCACCGCGTTGTCGCCGTCAAATTCCCCGTAGGCTTCGTAGGTGATTTCCAGATCCGGAATCGTCTCCCCGCAGTCGAACTCGAACTCGCCGAGCGAGATAGTATTGTGTTCGACGTTCATGTGACTCGGTCGATTGTGGCGTCAATATCTGCGATGATGTCCTCCGGGTCTTCGATGCCGACGCTGAACCGGAGAAGGTCCGGCGTGACGCCGCTGGCACGCTGTTCCGCTTCGCTGAGCTGGGCGTGGGTGGTCGAGGCCGGGTGGATGACCAGCGTCTTGGCATCGCCGATGTTCGCAAGGAACTGGGCGAGGTCCGTCTCCTCGCAGAACCGTCGACCGGCATCGTAGCCGGCTTCCAGCCCGAACGTGACGATGCCGCCGAACCCACCGGAGAGGTACTGCTGTGCCAGGTCGTGGGTCTCGTGGCTCTCCAGCCCGGGATAGGTGACCCAGGCGACTTCGGGGTGGTCTTCGAGGTGCCGGGCGACAGCCACCGCATTCTCGCAGTGGCGTTCCATCCGCAGAGAGAGGGTTTCCGCGCCCTGGAGGGTCGCCCAGGCGTCGAACGGCTTCTGGCCGTCGCCGAGCGACCGGAGCGCGCGCTGGCGGGCGGCGACGGAGAAGGCTCGGTCGCCAAAGGCTTCGGAGAAGTTCTTCCCGAAGGCCTCGTTCTCGCCACCCAGTTCCGGGAACTTCTCGGGGTACTCGTCCCAGGGGAACGAGCCGCCGTCGACGAGGACACCGCCAACGGTCGTCCCGGAGCCGTGGATCCACTTCGTCGTCGACTCCCAGAGGAGGTCGACGCCGTGGTCAAGCGGGTTGCACAGAGCCGGCGTCCCGAACGTGTTGTCGACGAAGACGGGCACACCGTGGTCGTGGGCTACCTCGGCGATTTCCTCCATCGGTGGGACGACCAGCGACGGGTTGCCGATAGTCTCGAAGTGGACGTAGGCCGTGTCCTCGTCGATGGCCTCAGCGTAGGCGTCCGGGTCGAGCGTGTCGACGAATCGCGTCTCGATGCCCCGGCGGCTGGCGGTGTTGGAGTAATACGAGTGGGTGCCGCCGTAGATAGAGGAGGCCGTTACGATGTTGTCGCCGTTGGCCGCGAGGACGAACGTCCCGGCGTCGAGTGCAGCCATCCCTGACCCCGTTGCGACGGCGTCGACGGCGTTTTCGAGGGAGGCGATGCGGTTTTCGAGCATCCGGACGGTGGGATTGTCGAACCGCGAGTAGACGTTGCCGTCGTCATTCAGGGCGTACCGGTCGGCCGCGGTGTCGGCGTCCTCAAAGACGTACGACGAGGTCTGATAGATGGGCGGCGCGCGTGCCCCTGTGGCCGGGTCCGGTTCCTCCTGGCCGGCGTGGACACAGCGCGTCCCGAATCCGTAGTCGTCGGTCATGTGCAGTATGCATATATCCCTAGCTATCTATAACTCAGAGTTACGGCAATTCTCTCTTATTGTGAGTGGGTGTCATGGAATCGGGCCGCCCGCCAGCGAAACCGAGGGAGAGGGTATTTGTCGGTGGCTGTCTACACGCCGGTATGGACCACGACACTGCCGGACGAACCAGCCGACAGATTCTCGACGCCGTCGGCAGTGCCGTCATCGCTGACGACCACTTCCTCGAAACCGTCATGACCGGAATTCTCGCCCGGGGGCACGTCCTGCTCGAAGACGTGCCGGGCACGGGGAAGACGCTCACTGCCCAGTCGTTCGCGACGGCGCTTGACCTCTCCTTCAAACGGGTGCAGTTCACGCCGGACCTGCTCCCGTCCGACATCACCGGCTCGAACGTATTCAACGAGGCCACCGGCGAGTTCGACTTCCAGCCCGGCCCCGTCTTCGCCAACGTCGTGCTGGCCGACGAAATCAACCGCGCACCGCCCAAGACGCAAGCCGCGCTGCTCGAAGCGATGGGCGAGAAGCAGGTGACCGTCGACGGCGTGACCCACGACCTCCCCGAGCCGTTCTTCGTCATCGCCACGCAGAACCCCGTCGAACAGGAGGGGACCTTCGGCCTGCCCGAGGCCCAGCGGGACCGCTTCATCGTCAAAACGTCGATGGGGTATCCCGACTTCGGCGGCGAGCGGGAACTCATCGACCGGCGTGCCGACCGGACGGCACAGGCCCCGAGCGTCACCAGCGTCATCGACGGCGAGCGCCTGCCGGCGCTCCAGCGGACTGTCGAATCGGTCACCGTCGACGGCACGCTCCGGGACTACGTCGTCGAACTCGGCCGGGCCACCCGCGAGGACGACCGCGTGGACGTCGGCGTCTCCCCGCGTGGTATTCAGCGACTGTTCGAGGCGACTCGCGCCGCCGCGGTCCTCGACGGCCGCGACTACGCCGTCCCAGACGACGTGAAAACTGTTGTCGAGGAGGCGTTCGCCCACCGACTCGTCCTGACCGCCGACGCGGGCGTCCGCGGCGTCGACCCGGCAACCGTCGTCGACGACGTGCTGGACCGCGTCGAAGTGCCGGCCGTCAGTCCCTAACTGCTCAGGTTCGCTCTGTCTCGCGCTGTCGCTCCCGCTCCTGTTCTCGGACCGCCGCGCTGTCTTCAATATCTTCCAGCGTCTCCGTTTCGAGCAGTCGTTCCAGCGGTGTTTCGTCGTCAGCATCGCTTGACAGCGCTGACTCGACTTCATCAGCATCTGCTGCCTCCTCGTCCGTATCGCCGTACAGCAACTCCGTCAGCGGGACGACCACCATGTATCCGACGAGCAGCGCCGCGAGCCACCACTCCTGACCCGTCACGAGGGCAACGAGCCAGAACCCGGTGACTGCCAGAGAGGCGAGTTCCGTCGCGTTGTCTCTGGCCCGTCGCAGCGGGGACCGGTCGGTCATACTGCAGACTTGTCACCACACCACAATGTATTGTTCGGTGCGGTCCTACCGTATCGCGGCCACCAGTGCCAGCACGGCGACGAGACAGACCGCGAGGCCGGCTACGGCGACCGATGGCTCAACAGCAATAGAGCCACGGGCGACGCCGGACAGCCCCGCCGTCGCCGCCGCGCCGACGCCGCCCACCGCGACGGTCCCGCCGGTGTGGACGAGTTCGGTGCGGCGCGTCGCGGCCCCGCTCCCGACCTCGTGTCCCAGCGTCGTCCCGAAGGACCCGGCGTCCCAGACGACGACGGCACCGACCAGGCCCGCAAGCACCAGCCACGTCGGCGTCGAAAGCGTCGCAGCGAAGGCGCTCGCACCGAACAGGCCGGCCGCGGCGAGCGTGACGCCGGCCGTCCGCTCGCGCAGATAACTCGTCGCCAGCGCCACCGACAGCTGTCCAGCGACACTGATGAGCGAAAACAGCGCCACGACGGCTAGCGCCAGTGTGACGGTCTCGGGGCCGTATACGTCCAGTATTGGAACGAAGAACTGTTCGACGGCCGCCGCGGCCGGCGTCGCCCGGAGCGCCGTTTCGATGGCATCGACTGCCGGCCCCGCGACCGCCACCACGGCGAGCGTGATGACGCCGCCGCCAACGTACGGCGCGAGGACGGTCCCCACGCGGTCGGCCGAACTCTGGACCGTCCGCCGGAGGAACCAGACAGCCACCGAGACGACTGTCCCACTGAGGAACAGCCACCAGAGGAGGCCACGAAGGCCCGGCGCTACCGTGACGGCGACAATGAAGTCGTACAGCCCAGCCGGGAGCAGTCCGGCCAGTGATTCCTGACCGAGGCCCAGTTCGAACAGCCCGGCGACCGGCGCGACCAGCAGGGCGAGCCGGCCCGTCCACCGAAACGTTCGCTCAACGACGGCGACAGCCCTGTCGACATCGGGCGCGTCGCTCGTTTCCGGGACGAATTCGGAAAGCGGCAAGGCGTCGAGTCCGCGGGCCAGCGCCGCGGCGGCAAGGGCGAGCAACAGACTGAAAATGGCGATATGCGTTCGGCCGGGGACCGGGTCGAAAATCGGTTCCAGCACCTGAGTGAGGGCCTCGCCGGTCAGTTGCTGGACGCCCGGCGTTCCGGCGTTGGACTGCAAGAAATCGACAGCCCCCCGCGTGAACAGTACGAGGGCAACAGCGAACGGAACAGCGGTTGTCCGCACGACGACGCCACCGTAGGTCCCCACCCGCTCGGTGTCGACGACGCCGCGGGTGGCCGCGGTCGCGCCGAAGACGGCGGTCAGACAGCCGAGGACGACGATGACTTGCGACAGCAACGTGACGACCGCCGGTCGGACGCCAGCTTGGGAAGTGACGGGGAACAGTTCGGCACCGAGCGAGACGACCGTGCCGCCAGTGGCGAGGGAAAGCCCGACGGCAACTGGTAGCGCAAGGACGCTGGCCAGAACAGTTCCAACCGCCTGCCAGCGGTCCCAGCCGCTCAGCCACAGCGACAGTGCCAGCAAAACACCGGTGGCCACACCGACGAGCGCGGCCCGGTCGGCGGAAACGGTTCCCAGCAGTCCTGCGACCAGCAGCGCCGTCACGCCGACGACGGTGGCGAGGCTGGTCCAGGGCATCCGGGTCGGAAGCGAGATTGTGTCGTCCATTGTTACACGCTGAACAGGTCGGCGAGCGAGGCGCGGAGTGCCACGTCGATTGGGCTGTCGAGGTCCCAGTCGATGACGGTCGCGCCGGACAGTTCGGCCCGCTGGAGCCGGGCGGTGCGCTCGGTACTCGCGACAGCCGCGCCGAGCGAGTCCCCGCGGGCCAGCGACGGGCTGACGAGCGTCGTCGGGTACTCACGGACCGAAAGCGATGACACCAGCGAGACAGGCCAGTCGTCGGCGGCCGGGGAGAACACGACCACCTGCGCGGTCGGCGGGAGCCGAGCGAGCACCGCGAGCAGGGCCGGGTCCTCGATGGTCCCACCGTCGGCCGTCGTCGCCCTCGTAGCTTCGCCTCCGGGCTGCTCTGGTTGGTCGTCCTCGGACACATCAGCGTCACCGGCCGAATCGGCGTCTGACTGTCGGGCCGCGGCGCGACCCACGCTGTCGAATATCTGTCTCGCGTGGGCGGCCGCGTGACCGCCAGAGGCGTCGACCCACGCCAGCCCGTCGGGGCCGAGTCCGCCGGGGACGTCCTCGGGGGCCAGTCCGACGGCACAGACGCTTGCGACGACGCTAGTTCGGGAGAGCGCGTCGAACAGGCGCTCGGCCGCGTAGGCAGACAGCTCCGCTCCTGTCGGGAATCCCGGCTCTGGCGTCACGCGGGCCGGCGGGCGAGCGTCGACAACCAGCACCGTCCTGACGGCCTGTTCCTCCCGATAGTCGATGGTGGTCAGCTCGTCGGTCTTTGCGTACCGCCGCCAGTCGATGCGGTTGACCGGGTCGCCGGGCTGGTAGCTCCGCGTCGAGTGGAACTCAAGCCCGCTCCCACCGGTGTCGGTCGGGAGCGTTCCCGCCCGCGGGAGCGTGGCGTCGGCCATCGGAACTTCGGAGACGGTGTTCGAGCAGGTCAGCGTCCCGTCGCCGGCCACGGGCAGGTCGACAGTCACCTCGTCGCTGGCCGACAGCGTCCGCACCCGCACCGCGGCGGCGTCGAACGTGTAGGTTCCGCGCTTTGCCATCACGGCATAGGACAGCGTCGCGCTCTCGTCGGGCCGCAGCGAGGTACAGAGCCGCGGTGACCCCTCGACGACTGGCAGTTCCTCGGGCACGCCGTCGATGACCCGCACGTCGGTCAGCGAACTGCTGCCGGTGTTCGTGAGGGTGAGTTCGACCGCGACCGGCTCGCCCGGCGTGGGCTGGGCGTCAGAAACGGACCGTGTTGCTTGCAAATCGGTTCCCGCCGGCATCCGCGAGAGCGCGCCGTAGGCGACGTAAATGAGGGGGATTGCGGTCGCCGCGAGCAACAGCGGCTCGGCGGTCAAAAGCGAGACGCTAACGAGAAACAGCGCGGCTGCGAGGCCGCCGCTCCAGCGCCGCACACGGCGGTGCATCGTCAGCGCTCACCCCCCGACACCTGTGCGATAGCGTCGACCGTCCGGCGGATGCGGCGGCGGCGCTCGCTCTCCGGGTCGAGCCACAGGCGGAGCCGGGCCAGCAGCGACTGTGGCTCCGTCGGGGACAGCATCGCCGCCGCGACGGCGTCGTCGGTCCACGTCCCCGCACGAACTGCCTGCTGTGCGGACGCCTGCGAGACACCAGCTCCGATAGCATAGGCTGTCGTCGCTGCCGCGGTGAGTCGCTCGGTAACCGTGTCCATCGCCGCGTCGTCGCCAGCGACGGCGTCGTCAATGGCCGCGTCGATGTCAGCGGCGAACAGCCGACTCTCCGTCGCTGTCACGTCTTCCGGCGGGCTGTCGACGGCCACGTCGAAGGCGGTCGGTGAGCCACCGCCCAGAAGCCCACCGAGCCAGCCGGCAAGGACCGCACAGAGTCCAACGGTCAGACTGCCAGCGAGGAGGATGGTTGTCGGGGCAACACTCCCGAGCACGGCGACAAGCGACTCGCCGGCGGCCATCGGCGCGAAAACGAGAGAGGCCGCGACCCCGGTCGCCAGCAGCCCCACAGTTCCGAAAACGACCGTTCGCAGGCGCATCAGGGCCGCCCCTCCGTCGCGTCGTCAGTGTCGTCGGTCGCGCTGGACTGTTGCCCGGCGGCCGTCTCGATGTGCCGTATCGCGTCCTCGACGGCCGCGACGTGCTCCTGTGGGTCCCGCTGGCCGTACTCGACCGCCCGGAACGCGTCCCGGACCGTCCGAACCGCGGCCGGCGGGAGGCCGTCCCGTTCGATGGCGTGGGTCGCGATTTCGCCGGGTGTCCGCGTCCAGTACCGCCGGAGGGAAACGTGGGTCAGGAAGCGCGTCCACGCCTCGCGGATGGTGACGCGGGCGGCGGGCGTTCCGTCGCCCCCGTTTGATTCAGTCGTGGAGACAGCCGCCACCGCATCGCTGGCTGCGTCTTCGGCCGCTGCAAAGCGTTCAGAAATCCACGCTCGCAACGCGTCGAGCAACGCTGCCGGCGACCGGTGGCCGGTGAACAGATCACGGAGCGCCGCGGCAGTGAGTTCAAGTCGCGTTCGGAAGCGACCCAGCAGGTCATCGGCCACCACCGCAACGCCGACGAGCGCCCCGACAGCGAGTTCGCGTGCGGCCCGAACCCAGCCCCATAGCGTCCCCGGCGTGACGTTCCGCCGTCGAGCGCCGACGACCGTCCCGGCGAGGAGAACACCCAGACTCAGCACGACGCCCGCGGCGTTGACGAGTAGGCCACCGACCGTCGTCGTGGCCGTCTGGCCGTATTTCGAAACTGAAATTTCGGCGCTGGCCGCAAACGGCATCCCGACCGTTGCCTGACCGGCCGCGCCGGTCCGTGCTGTCGGCTCCCCGCCGACGGTAACGGTGGCGTTCGTGACCGGGTCCCCGTCCATCGTCGCGTTCACCGTCTGGCCAGCGACGGGGAGGGCCAGCGGAAGCGACGGCGACGTTGCTACGGAAAGCCGTGCAAGCACCACAGTCGTGTTCCCGCTGACAGCGTCGCGCTCGACGGCAACAGAGACGTTTCCGGGCTTGGTCGGGAGCGCGACGGTTGCGCGGCCCTGCTGGTCCGTCGTCGCCACCTGCTCGCCGTCGAGCAGCACGTCGCCGTCCCGCACTGGCACGCCGTCGACAGTCGCGGTAACGGTCACCTCGCTACCAGTGACCTGTTCGCCGGTGATGCTCACCGACGCAGTCGTGTTCAGTTCATAGCTCGCGTTCGTCGACTGCTGGGCCTGTGGGCCAGTAATAGCGAAGGAACGAGCGCTGTCACGCGGGACCGACGGAGCGATGAGTGGGTCCGCATCGCTGGCTACATCGACAGTAATCGTCAGTTCGGCTTCGTAGGGGACCGTCCCGGAAACGGTGCCGGCCGGCCCCGTCGTTCCGACCGGCTCACCGTTGAACGAGACCGTCGCGCCTTCGACCGGTGCGCCGTCGCGGGTTATCGTTGCGGCCACCGCCGCGCCCGGCGTCGCCGTCCGATTGAGTTCGACGATGAACTCACCGGACTGCGAGACCGTCTGTCCGTCGCCCGAGTCGCCAGTTCCGTCGCTGTCACCGGTCCCGTCTGCACCCGTTTCAGTTCTCTCGGTTCCGTCGCTCTCTGACTCCTGTCCAGTCCCATCAGTCGGAGCTTCGGTCTGTGGCTCGCCCGCCGGCGTCCCGACGGCGAACTCCTCGTCGGGGCTTCCGGACTCCGCGGCGCTGTAGTCCTGACTGCTGTTTTGCATCGCCTGCTGTTCGGACGCAAGGCGCTCCTGTCCCGGCGTTGGGTCAAACTGCACCCAGCCGACGCCCTCGAAGTACACCTCGACCCACGCGTGGGCGTTCATCCCGCGAACAGTGTACTGGTTCTGGCCGGTCCGCTCGCCAGTCGAGTAGCCGACGACGTAGCGCGCCGGGATGTCCTGACTCCGCAGCATCACCACCATCGACGTGGCGAAGTACTCGCAGTACCCCTTGTCCATCTGGAAGATGAACTCCGAGGCCACGTCGTCCTCGGGCGGCTGGCTGACGTTCAGCGAGTAGTTCTTGTTCGCCTCTAGCCACTGCTCGATGGTCGCCGCGGTCTGATAGGGCGAGTCGCTGTCTTCGGTCAGCCGGTCGGTGAACGGGCCCACCTGCGCCGAGGTTGACGCCGGCACGCCCGTGTAGCGTGATTCGATGTCCGCAGGGTAGTCGCGGCCACTCGTTCGTAGCACCTCTGGGTCGTCGGGGGGTGTCACGCTGGTCGCGCTGTAGGTCGTTCCGGCAGGGAGCGGTCGCTCGGACGTGACCGCGCCGTACTCGGTGACCATCACGTCGTCCCGGGACACCGATTTCGGCCGCCAGACGGTCGGCAGCGACGTGGCGGACTTGGCCAGTTGCACCTCGTAATCGACCGTCGAGTCGGCCATCCCGTCGACCGCCATCGGTCCCTGATAGGCCTGCGGGTCCGCACGCCCGTCCCACCCCGTGCCGGTGTAGGTTTCATATGCGCCGGTCCGCCAGTACGCCGGTTCCGAACTCGTGACGGTGAAATGCGGCTCCGTGTCCTGTGACTGATACGGGCTGTCGCCGCTGTCGCCACTATCGAGCGAGCCGCCAACGCTGGTCTGGCTGCCCGGGTTCAGCGCGCCGAGTTGCCTGCCGCTGCCGCCAGTCGAGGTCCCCCCAGCCTCCCCGAAGGGGTTCTCCTGCGGGAGCGGAATAAGAGACTCCATCGGGCTCTGTGTCCCACCGGGTGCCAGAATCGGGAGCGTCGCCGTCGCCAACACCACGGCAATGACACACACGGCAGTGAGGAGGACACGGAGGTAGTCCCGGTCTGCCGATACATCGTCGAACGGCGAGTCGTCGGAGCCCACGTCGGATTGTCGTACTGTCCCGTCGCTGTCGGCATAAATCTGCTGTCAACGGTGGGGATAGTGAGCCCGGGTGTCGCGTTCTGTCGTCTGGAGTACCACGTCGCCAACAAATTGACACCCCAGAGATTCACTAGTCGGCGTCAGTCGGCCCGGACAGTTCAGGTATTGACGGGTACGTATGGTTCAGACCGCTATTATAAGCGGTTATTGCGAACGGCCGGGCAGCCATACTTGAATGACTGCTGACACAAATGGAGCTAGTACTGGGTCGCGACAGTCGGACTGGGGCGCGTCACGACGGTCCGTTCTGTCGAGTATCGGTGCCGTAGCGGGCATCGGACTGTTCAGCGGAACCGGGCAGGCACAGACGGGCGCTGGACTATCGGGGACAGGGGCAGTGTACGTCGTCACGACCGGAGCCGGCCAGTCGAACGGGAACGGCAACGGTACGGAGTATCTGGTGCTTGACGGCAGCGGCAGCGTCGCGTTCTCGACCGGCGGGACTGCCGATGAGGCGTTCCAGTATGCCTTCGACAACGTGCCGGACAGCGGCGGGGCCGTTATCGCGAGCGCCGATACTTTCCGATTTGGCGAGCCGGCGACGATGGGCGACAACACCACACTGACCGGACAGCAGGGAACCCGGTTCGTTGCGTCACAGACGGGAACGGGCGAGGACCCCGCACCGTCCGAGTCCCAGTCGAACCCGCTGCCGGCCGGCCACGACCTCGTTCGCGTACGCGGTGACAACGTCGCAGTCACCGACATCGAGTTCGACGCCAACGGGACACAGCTGAACAACCAAGCCATTCAGGCCGATCAGTGCGACGGCGTCTACATCGCTCGCAACCGCACAGTGAACGGTTTCCAGATGGCGCTGTCGTTCACGCGGTGTACCGGCGTGACGGTCGAACACAACGAGGTCGTCAATCCGAACTGGTACGGTATAACCAGCCGGGCCGCACCGACCGGCAGCGACCGCGACCTCCGGCAGTCCAGCGATGTGGTCATCGCCGGGAACCGCGTCGTCGGCGTGAAGTTCAATAACATCGCGCCGTATAACGTCGCGAACTTCGCCGTCATCGGTAACGTCACCGTCGACGGTGGCCACAGCCTCATCGCCTGCTCGCCGGCCCAGCGCGGAACCATTGTCGGGAACGTCTGTCAGGACCTGACGGAGTTCGCACCCGACCCTGGCGGCGAGGCGGGCATCGAAGTCGAGTACAAGGAGACCCACCTCCGGGACGAGGTAGCCGGGACCCCCAAAGCCCGGTCGTCCGACATCACTATTTCGGGTAATCAGGTCGACAACTGTCCGGTTGGCATCCTTGCGCGAACGGTCCCAGCGGATGCGGACAACACCGACGCACGGAGTGCAGAGCGACCGTACAGTTTCACCATCACGGGCAACACGGTCAGCAACGCCTCAGCGGCCGGCATCCGACTCCGGTCGGGCAACGCGGGCGTGGTCGCGACGAATACGGTCCGGAACGCCGGGACTGCGGTCGACATCGACGAGGAGTTCACCGCGGACATTGAGCAAGGGCTGAACGTGACCCGGTGACGGCGGTTCGAGAGGGGGTTGTAAGATATAAACCGCCGGCACGCAAACGACACAGCAATGACCGACGACGAGGAGACGGTCCAGTGCTGGCTGGTCGAGCGCTCCAGTTTCGGCGACGAGCGCATGGTGACGCTCATCTACGCGCCCCCAGAGGGCGACCGCCACCTGACCAAGCAGCTCTCGCCGAATCTGCTCAGACGGAAACGGATTACGGCAGCGACGGATGTCGAGGTCGACAAGCTCGAACCCGTAACCGACGAGGAGACGCGGGAGCGCTACGCCACGGAGGCCCAACGGATGGCCGAGCGCCACGACCCCGACGCCGAAGTGTAAGCGAGCGCTTCGACAGCTAGGGACCGTCTATCGAGTTTTTTGATTGATAACTGGAACACGAAAGACTATACACGCGGCCGTCACAAACCCGCCGTATGGCAGCGATAGAACTGGATGGCGTCACCAAGCAGTTCGGGAGTCTCACCGCGCTGCAAGGGGTCGACCTCACCGTCGAGGAGGGCGAAATCTTCGGCTTCCTCGGCCCGAACGGGGCCGGGAAGTCGACGACGATCAACATCCTCCTTGATTTCGTCCGCGCGACCGACGGGTCGGCGACGGTGCTCGGCCACGACATCCACGAAGAACCGAAGCGAATTCGTGCCCGCACTGGAGTCCTCCCCGAAGGCTACGACGTGTACGACCGGCTCACCGGCCGCCAGCACCTCTCATTTGTGATCGAATCGAAAGATGCCGACGAAGACCCCGACGAACTGGCCGAGCGGGTCGGCATCGCCGATGCCATCGACCGCAAGGCTGGTGGCTACTCCAAGGGGATGCAACAGCGTCTCGTGCTGGCGATGGCACTCGTCGGCGAGCCCGACCTCCTTATCCTCGACGAGCCGACGACCGGGCTGGACCCGAACGGGGCCCGGCTGATGCGGGAACTCATCCGCGAGGAGAACGAGCGCGGCGCGACCGTCTTCTTCTCCAGTCACATCCTCGGTCAGGTCGAGGCCGTCTGTGACACAGTTGGAATCCTCCAGAACGGTCGCCTTATTGCGAAAGACAGCGTTGCCGGGCTGCGCGAGGCCGCCGCCGGGGACACCGTCCTCCGCGTGACGCTGGCCGACGGCGACGGCACCGACGCCGCGGTCGCGGCTATCGAGGGGCTCGACGAGGTCTCAACGGTGACCGCGGATGGAACGACGCTCACTATCGGCTGTGACAGCGACGCGAAGATGGCCGTCCTCAACGCTGTCGAGGAAAGCGGGAGCGAGGTCGCCAACTTCGAGACCGAGGAGGCCTCGCTGGATGAGGTGTTCGCCGCCTACACCGAACAGCAAGAACAGGACCGGCCGGAGGCCGACGTATGAGCGCCGAGCAAAACCCCGTCAAACGCGTCCTCGGAGACATCGATACGAGCATCAAGAACTCCGAGTTCGCCGACTGGTACCCCATCTCCAAAAAGGAGTTCCGTGACACGGTCCGCTCGCCGTGGATCTGGGTACTCTCGTTTATTTTCATCGTGCTGTTCGCGCTACCGGCGGTGCTGGGCCTGTATTTCAACATCGGCCAGCAGTTCGCCGAAGCCGGGGCGTCGCTGACGACAGACGCGTACGTCCGCTTTGCGCTGCCGATTGCGGCACCGCTGCTCCCAGCTGTGGCAATCGTCATCGGCTACGCGGCGATTGCCCGGGAGAGCGAGCGCGGTTCCCTGAAGATACTGCTGTCGCTCCCGTACACGCGCGGTGAACTGCTCGCCGGCAAGTTCGTCGGCCGGAGCGCCATCACGCTCATCCCGGTGACAGTCGGACTCCTGACGACCCTGCTAGTGATACTCCCGTCGGAGATCGAGATCGCGTGGGAGTCGTTCCTGCTGTTCGCGCTCGCCACGATGGCGTACGGCGTCGTGTTCACGGCGTTCGCGATCGGCCTCTCGGCGGCGCTGAAGACCGCGCGCCGGGCGATGGCAGCGTCGCTCGGGATTTACGTCTATCTGCAGGTGTTCTGGTCGAACCTCGGGGCAGGCCTCGGAAACCTGCTATCGGACCACGCGAACATTGGCCAGGTGACTCAGCTCCACGTCGAACTGTTCGTTTCACTCCTGAGCCCCATCGCGGCGTACCGCACGCTCGTCCAGGAGGTCTTGCAGGGGACGCCGATCCGCTCCCGGCTCCTCCTGACGTCGAACCCGCAGGTGACGTGTGAGGAAATGCTAGGTGGGACACTCGAAATAACACAGACCGGTGCCGAGTGTGCCAACGCCGCCTTGCCGCCCCAGTACAGCACTGTCGCGGTTATCGGCTACCTCCTGCTGTGGCTGGTCGTCCCGCTGGTCGCCGGCTACTACGTCTTCGAGAACAAGGACCTGTAACGGTCGTCGCTGTCGGCGGTCTCGTTCCGGCGACGTTTTTGCAACCATAACGAACGGCGATAGCAACAGTCCGACGGGTACCAAACCGGTCGCCTGCCGTCGGCGACCGGACGCGTGTTGGTTCACAACGGCTCCGACAGGGAGTACCATAGCGTCACAACGGATTCGTCACTCGGAAAACTCGACACCAGTGATTTCGAACCGAGCGCCCCCGTCTTCACTGTCGGTGACGTGGATCTCCCAGCCGTGGACCTCGGCGATCTGTCTGGCGATCCGGAGCCCGAAGCCGGTCCCGTCCTCGGCAGTCGAGTAACCTGCCTCGAACACCTTCTCGCCTTTGTCGATGGGAATACCCGGGCCGTCGTCGGACACGTAGAACCCTGTTCTGTCGTCGAGGAGCCCGACCGAAACGGTTACACCTGGGCCGCCGTGTTCGATCGCATTCCCGAAGAGGTTCTCGAACAGGCCAGACAGTCGGTCGCTGTCGGCCTCGACGATCCACTCACGGTTCTCGTCGGCCGCATACCGTAGCTCTGCGGCTTCGTCGCCGTCCGCGACGATTGTCCAGGCGGCGTCGGACATCTCCCGGAGATCGACGGGCTCTGTCACTCCAATATCGACTCCCTCTCGGGCCAGCCTGAGGACGTCGTCGGCGATGTCGTTCATCCGCTGGAGCGCATTATCGAGGGAGTCCAGATGCGCACTGTCACACTCCTCGTGAGCGAGCATCAGTCGGCTGCGAGCCACCTGTAGCGGATTTTGAAGGTCGTGAGAGACAACACGAATGAACTCTTCGAGGCGCTCGTTTTGTCGGGCCAACTCCCGTTTTTGCTCGGTCTGGTCCGTGATGTCTCGGAAGGCCCACAGTCGGCCAAACCGCGTCCCGTCTTCAGCGACGACGGGTGCCGTATAGCGGTCAAAGACGCGACCGTCGGCGAGTTCGAGTTCGTCTCTGGCGGTCGTCTCGGGGTGTTCATACAGTGCCTCGACATCCACGCGAAACGCCTCTGGTTCGGCGACCTGTTCCATTGCCCACTCCAAGGCGATTTCCTCGTCGCCACGTTCGACAATGTCCCGTGGGATATCCCACATGTCGACGAACCGCTCGTTGTAAGAGACGATGGTATCGTCTTCATCGACGACGAGTATCCCGTCGATCACTGCCTCTTGCTGTGCTTTGAGAATCGACCGCTGTCTGGCGATTTCCATCTCGTGTTTCCGCTGTTCAGTCACTTCGCGGGTGACACCGACCACGCCCTCAACCGTCCCGTCGATCACAAGCGGCGTGAGCCGGTACTCCAGCACCTCGTATCCATGCCCGGGGAACTCGCCGCTCACCTCCCCATGGAGTTCGTCGCGTTCACCGTCGATTAGGTCCTGATACGGGTCTCCCTCGTACTCGCTCCGGATCTTCGGCAGGAGGCTACTCGATTCCCCCTCCAGTTCGTCTCTTGTCGTTCCGTAGAACGAGGCTAGATACTGGTTGACGAGGTCGAACCGCCCCTCTGTGTCATAGATGCAGGCCGATTCCGGCATCGTGTTTACCATCCGCTTGTATCGCTCCAGTTTGCGCTCTCGCTCCCGGAGGTCGGTGATATCCGTAATGAACCCCTCAAGTATGTCCGGTTCGTCCGCTGGCCCCGGAACTCGGTGTCCGTGTTCCCACATCCACTTCTTGGTGCCGTCGGCAGTGATAATCCGATAGGTCACCTCGAACTCACCCTGGGCCGCGAGCGCGTCTTGGACCGTCTCCCAGATCCGGTCGCGGTCCTCCGGATGGAGCACGTCGTCGGCCCAGGCTGTCTCCCCAGTTTCAAAGTCTGCAGCCGTGTAGCCGGTGAGAGATTCGATCTCGCCCTCGACGGTTTCCATCTGCCAGCCTGGTGTGTTGAGACGGCGATAGGCCATCCCCGGAAGGCTGCTGATGAGCGACTCCAATCGCCGGGTTCGCTCGTCAAGCTCTCGCCGGGACCTGCTCGCGTCGACGGCGTTGCAAATCCGGTTCGCGAGCAGTTTGTACTGCTCGGTGCCTGACCCCTTCTGGAGGTAGTCGGTCACGCCAGCAGAGATCGCGTCGCTCGCGATTTCTTCGGAGCCTTTCCCGGTATAGAGGATGAATGGGAGGTCACCGTGGCCCTCACGAACGGCTTCGAGGAACTCGATTCCGTTCTGGTCTGGCATGTCGTAGTCCGAGACGATACAGTCGAAGCGCTCGACGGAGAGCCGCTCCATCGCCGCATCGACACTTGTCGCGGTCTCGACACACAATCGGCCGTCCTCGTGTTCGAGCACCGTCGCCGTCACGTCCACGAGGTCCGGATTGTCGTCGACGTGAAGAACGCGGACTGTCTCAGCGGCGAAGTCCATAGTCTTCGAAATACTATAACAATACGCGAACAAAATAGATAGGGTCAACAACGGACCGGACACGAGACGGATGATAGCGTGACTGATTGGTCCGAGCGTACGTCCGAAGCTATCGCTAGGCCGACAGCGGCTCACTCGGGACCGTTCGACCCGCCTCTCACAGCACACCAGCGTCGTCCAGTAGTTCTTCGAACTCGTCCTCGGTGAGCGTCTCGACGCCGTGTTCGGCTGCATCGTCCTGTTTTCGCTGGCCGGGGTTGTCGCCAAGCACCAGATAGTCTGTGTTGCCGGAGACGCTGCTCGTCGCTGACCCACCGTTGCGCTCAACCAGTTCCTGCGCCTCGCCGCGGGTGTAGCCGTCGAGTGACCCAGTGAAAACGAACGTTTGCCCATCCAGCGCGTCACCACCCGTCTCCTCGGCGGCCTGTGGCTCGACGTGGTCGAGCAAGCGGTCGATGACGGCGCGGTTCCCCTCACCCTCGAAGAACTCTACGATAGAGCGGGCGACGGTCTGACCAACGTCAGGCACGGCCTCGAAGGCGTCGGTGTCGCCCTCGTCGGCAGCGTCGAGTATCGCCTCGAACGTGCCGAACTCCTGTGCGAGGTTTCGGGCCGTGACAGTCCCGACTTCGGGGATACCCAGCGCGACGAGGAAATCCGCAAGTGGCGGCTTCCGAGCGCTGTCCATCCCATCAACGAGGTTCCGGGCGCTGGTCTCGCCCCAGCCCTCCAGACCGGTGAGGTCCTCGACGGTGAGGTCGTACAGGTCCGCGGGGTCCGAGACAAGACCGGCGTCGAGGAGTTGCTGGACGGCCTTCTCGCCGACGCCTTCGATATCCAGTGCGTCGCGGCTGGCGTAGTGCTCGACGCTGCGCTCGCGCTGGGCGGGGCAGGTGAGGCCACCGGTGCAGAACGCCATCGGGCCGTCGTGTTCGACGGGGCTGTCACAGGCCGGACAGGTCTCCGGGAACTCGAAATGGCCGTCGCCGTCGTCGTCGAGCACTTCGACGACATCCGGGATGACGTCGCCGGCCCGCTTGATGCGGACGCGGTCGCCCACGTCGACGCCGAGGTCAGCGATGAGCGACGGGTTGTGCAGCGAGGCACGGGAGACGGTGACGCCGCCGACCTCGACGGGGTCCATGAGCGCGACCGGGGTGAGCCGTCCGGTCCGGCCGACCTGCACGACGATGTCCCGCACCGTCGTCTCCTCCTTGCGGGCCGGAAACTTGTAGGCGAAGGCCCACCGTGGGGCGCGGGCGGTCGACCCGAGGTCGTCGCAGGCGTCCATGTCGTCGACCTTGATGACGACGCCGTCGATTTCGTAATCGAGGTCGTCGCGGGCCTGCTGCTGCTCGTTTCGGTAGTCGATGGCGGCGTCGATGTCGTCAACGACGGCAGTCCGGTCACAGACCCGGAGTCCCCACTCGGGGAACCGCTCGTGCAGCTCGCTGTGGCTCTCGAAGTCGACCGAGGCGTCGAGGACGCCGAAGAAGAATATCGACAGCGGGCGCTCTGCGGTCACCGACGGGTCGAGCTGGCGGAGCGTCCCGGCGGCGGCGTTGCGGGGGTTCGCAAAGGGGTCCTCGCCGCGCTCAACGCGCTCGCGGTTGAACGCCGTGAAAGCGTCCCGTGGGATGTACACCTCGCCCCGGACAGCCAGGAAGTCGGGGTAGTCACCGCGGAGTCGCTGTGGGACGCTGGAGATGGTCCGGACGTTCTCGGTCACGTCCTCGCCGACCTCGCCGTCGCCACGCGTCGCGGCTCGCTGGTAGACGCCGTCCTCGTAGACAATCTCGACAGAGAGGCCGTCGAACTTTGGTTCGCAGAAGTACTGCACGTCGCCGTCGAGGCCATTGCGGACTCGGCTGTCGAACTCCCGTACGTCCGCTTCCTCGCCGCCCTGATCGATAGAGCCCATCCGGGCGACATGTTCGACATCGGGGAGCTCGTCCAGTGGCTCGCCGCCAACGCGCCGGGTCGGACTGCCGTCAGTGTCAAGATCGAACGCCGATTCAAGTCTCTGAAGCCGGGAGAACAGCGCGTCGTAAGCCCGGTCACCGATGACTGGGTCGTTCTCGACGTAGTACCGGTAGTCGTGATAGCGGAGCGCCTCGCGCAACTGGTCGGCTTGCTCGCGGGCGGTCTCGGCGTCCATATCCTCAACGGACTCGAAGTCAGTCCGCGGGTCTGAAATATAGGGGTTCCCGGCGACATCCTCGGCAGTGGTCATACTGAAGAAGTGTTACGTCTCGTGTACAAAAACGGCTCTGCTCCGTATCTCAGAGCCGGCAAAAGGCACTTCGTGTCAAGCGGGGACACGTATTGTGGCAGACCGACAGACCGGCCAGAACCATCGAAACGACACTCCAGAGACAGACTTAGCAGTTGAACTACTCGGAGAGGCTGAGAAAAGCGGCAGAGAAGAGTGTAACGGCCATAGAAACTGTAGTTATCGGCCAATACTGGAACTGGGAGCCTTGATGACAAGTTCCCCGTCGCTTCGGACAGTGACCGAGTGACCGGCATATTCAAACGAGATACTGACAGGTGTCGAGCGGCCTGATGAGTCAACGAGCGAATCGAGCGCCTCAGGGTCGATAGTCTCGTACAGCGGTGCGAAGTCAGTCTGTTCTCGGCCGGTCATGGCGGAGATGTACTCAGTCACTGCCGCGCTCGGCCGCGTCTCGCTCCAGTCGAACTGTTTTCTGGTCACATTCATCGGTGTTGAGGTGTCGCTGTCCCTACTCCGCCTGTTGCTTTTACTCATATGGTTCGTCTACCTATAGCAAAGTAGCAAACAGTAATATAGTCTTCCCAGCATTATCAAACTGTGAAAACACCAACTTGTGGCTGCGAACGCTCCTAAATCGACACGTAGTCCCGTCCTTCGCCGGTTTTCGCCTGAGCTACAGATCGGCCACGTCTTCGATTGCGTCGGTTAGCTCTTTGATACTCTCAACGGTGTGTTCGCCCATGTGTCCGATACGGAAACTCTCCTCGCTGATATCGCCGTAGCCGCTGGAGAACACCATGTCGTACTCCTCGGAGACGGCTTCGACCGTCTCGGCAACGTTGATGTCCTGCGTGTTCTCGATGCAGGTCACCGTCTGGGACTCGTAGCCTTCCTCGGGATAGAGGTCGAAGTGCTCGCGGGCCCACTCGCGCGTGTACTCGGCCATCTCCTGATGGCGCTGGTCACGGGCGTCGTGGGTCTCATCAAGCATATGCTTCATCTGCTTGCGGTAGGCAAGCATGAGCGGAGTTGCCGGCGTGGAGTGGGTCTGGCCCTTCCGGTCGTAGTAGTCCAGACAGCGCTGGAAGCCGCCGTACCACGACGCCGACTCTTTCTCCAGTTCGCGCTCGTAGGCAGCGTCGCTGACGGCACAGACGGCCAGCCCGGGCGGCATGGCGAAGGCCTTCTGCGTGGACGTAAAGATGGCGTCAATGCCGTGGTCTTCAATGTCGATCTGGTCGCCGCCGAGGCAGGAAATGGCGTCGACGATGAAGTAGGTGTCCGGGTACTCTGCGACCACGTCGCCGATTTCCTCAATGGGGTTCCGGACGCCGGTCGAGGTCTCGTTCATCACGGCCCCGACGGCGTCATAGTCGCCGGATTCCAGCGCGTCGCGGATATCGTCGGGTTTGACCGCCATGCCCCAGTCGTATTCGATGCGGTCGACGTCTTTGCCGAGGCGTTCGGCGACGTTGGCCTGCCGCTCGCTGAACGCGCCGGAGGTCGGCACGAGCATGCTGTCCTCGACCAGATTGAGCGTCGTCGACTCCCAGAACTCCGTCCCAGACGCCGTGAGCACGATAACGTCGTTTTCGGTGCCGAGGAACTCCTTCGTGTCCTCGACGATGGTGGTGTAGAGGTCCGTCATCCGGTCCATCCGGTGGCCGAACATCGGCTCGGCCATCGCCTCGATAACGTCCTCGCGCACCTCTGTCGGCCCCGGGAGATACAGCGTCTTGTCCTGATAATCGTCTTTGTATTCGCGTTTTTCGGTCACAGAACCACCTGTAGTAGGTACACTCTCGAATCGGGGGGGCATGGTAGTTTTGATACCGGGCGAAGCGAACCGGCGTGCGGCCTGAGAAGAGCGGACCGCTCACGAGGAAAAGACACAGATGGCGGTTGTACCTTCCACGAAGTATTTATCAGCTGAATAACCACATTCGACCATGGGCCGCTACACCCCGCTCACAGATGTCCAGCGAGCGGCCGTCGCCGAGAAAGCGGTCGAGCAAGTCGCCGACACGCTGGTCGAGATGCATGCCGACTCGCAACTGAGCCAGCGCAGCCCGCTCAGCGACGACGATACCAGCGGATACCGTACATGACCAGCCCGGCATAAATCGCCGGACCAACCAGAACCGTCGCACTGGTCGCTACCATGCCGCTGAACAGATATCCGAGGAACACGTCGATAAACACCAGCAGGAAGGGCGCGAGCGCGAGTGCCTTCCCGCCGGTTCTGAGCGCCGCGTCGAACGTCGACTGTGTCGCGGCGATTGCTCCAACGCCGGCGACGACGAGGAGATACAGCGCAGCGCCCGGCGGCGAGACGAGTGGGAGGGTGAACAGGGCGATACCGGCGAGGACGACGCCGACGATTGTCGGCCCGTTGTCGCTCCGGGTGAGCGCGTTCTGGATACCGTCGAGGTCACCGGCGTTGAGCGCCGCTTCGAGGTCCGACGTGGTCTGACTGCCGCCGGCATCGAGAACTGTCGTCCCGGTTCCGGCGTCGACCGGGCTATCGAAGTCCCGACCACAGTGCATACACCACGTCGCGGTCGCACTGACTTTCTCCGAGCAGTGAGGGCAGCGGGGATCGGCGGTCATACTGTCATGTTCGAGGGCGCACAGTTAGCGGTTACGGGGGGAGAATATACACGTGTCCGCGGTAAACGGGATGTATGGATTGGGTCGCACGGGCCGAGAGCCTCCTGTACGACGGCGAGGTGATCGAAGCGGACGTTCGGCTGGACCGTGGTGGCGTCGTCGTGACGAGCCACCGCGTCCTCGTGTTCACCCCGGACCGTGAGGGGTCGAACTATCGGCAGGTCGACCGCCCCAACGTCGAGGGCGTCGACGTCACCACGAGTGGCGACTGGTCGTTCCTCGAACTCGGCGTGAAGGCGCTGGTCGTCGGTATCGTGCTGGTAGCCGCCGGGATGACCGTAAGCCTCGATAGCCTCGTCGGCAACGTCTCACTGGACAGCGGCGGGGCCGCGAGCGCCGTCGGCATCGGCGGAATGTTGGGAATGCTCCAGACGATGCTGACGTTGATGGCCCAGTTAGACGACCTGATGCGGCTGTTCGGCGGCCTCGCGCTGGCCTTTGCCGCCGTCGTCCTCGGCGTCTACCTCTGGAGCCGCGACCGCCTGCTTGTCGTGCGTGTCGCCGGTGGCGACGATGTCGAGCTGACTGCACCAGACGACGAGAGCGTCGTCGACCGGATCGAAGCTGCCATCGTTCCGGAGGCTCCGCCTGCTGATGCCGGAAGTGCGCCCCAGTCAGCGCCAGACGACCCGCTCCCGTGACGTTCAACCCCGCCGAGTACCAACCCTGCGCTAATGGACGCCGACGAGGTTCGAGAGCGCGCGGGGTCGTTGCCACGAGAGCCCGGCGTGTACCTGTTCGAACAGGGCCGGGACGACACACGTCGGGTCCTCTACGTCGGGAAGGCCGTCGACCTGCGCGACCGCGTGCGCTCCTACGCCGACCCTCGCAGCGAACGCATCGCCAAGATGGTCGAACGGGCCGAAACCATCGACTTCGCCGTCACCGACACCGAAACACAGGCGCTGTTGCTCGAAGCGAACCTCATCAAGCGACACCGGCCGCCGTACAACGTCCGGCTGAAAGACGACAAATCCTACCCGCTGGTCCAGCTAACTGACCATCCAGTCCCCCGAATCGAGGTGACGCGCGACCCCGCGGACGGCGCGACCGTCTACGGGCCGTTCACCGACAAAGGACGGGTGGAAACAGTGGTGAAGGCCCTGCGGGAAGCGTACGGCCTGCGGGGCTGTTCCGACCACAAGTACAGCAACCGGGACCGGCCCTGTCTCGACTACGAAATGGGCATCTGTACCGCGCCCTGTACCGGCGAAATCGGCGAAGCCGACTACGCTGAGGACGCCGAAGCGGTCACGCGGTACTTCGAGGGTGAAACCGGTGTTCTGGCGGACCCGTTGCGCCGCGAGATGGAGGCCGCTGCACAGAACCAAGAGTTCGAGCGCGCCGCAAACCTCCGGGACAAGCTCGGGGCCGTCGAGGCGCTCCACGGAGAGGGAGATACCGCCGTCAGCGACTCTGGGGGGTATCAGACAACAGACGTGCTCGGGGCTGCCATCGAGGGCGAGCGCGCCATCGTCGCCCGGCTCCACGCCGAGGGCGGCAAGCTCGTCGAACGGGACCGGCATACACTCGAAGCACCGGATGGCGAAGGGACCGCCGGCGTGTACCGGGCGTTTATCCCGCAGTACTACGCCGAGCGAGAGCTCCCCGACCGGATTCTCTGTGCCGAAGCCCCTGCCGACCCGGACATCGAAGCGTGGCTTGAGAGCGAGGGCGTCACGCTCGGCGTGCCCGGGGCCGGTCGGGAGGCGACGTTGGTCGACCTCGCGCTGAAGAATGCCCGCCAGCGCGGTGGGACCGACGACGAGAGCGGTCGTCTGGCCGATGCACTGGGAATCGACCACCCGAGCCGTATCGAGGGCTTCGATGTGAGCCACGCCCAAGGACGGTCGGCTGTTGGCTCGAACGTTACGTTCGTCGACGAAACGCCAGAGAAGAGTGATTATCGTCGGAAGAAGCTCACCGAGCAAAACGACGACTACGCGAATATGCGGGAACTCCTCCGCTGGCGGGCTACGCGTGCCGTCGAAGGGCGGGACGACCGACCTGATCCGGATCTGCTACTCATCGACGGCGGCGACGGCCAGCTCGGGGCGGCTCGCGACGCCCTCGCCGAGACCGGCTGGGACGTGCCGGCCATCGCGCTCGCGAAGGACGAGGAACTGGTCATCACACCCGACCGCGTGTACGACTGGAACGATGACGCCCCGCAACTCCACTTGCTCCAGCGGGTGCGTGACGAAGCCCATCGCTTTGCCGTCCAGTACCACCAGACACTACGTGACGAGGTGTCGACGACGCTTGACGACGTGCCCGGCATCGGCCCCGAAACGCGGAAACGACTGCTCCGACGCTTCGGTAGCGTGGACAGCGTCAGAGCGGCCTCCGACGAAGAGCTGACGGCTATCGACGGTATCGGCGAGCAAACCGCGGAGACGATTCGGACTCGGCTACAGTGATTTTGTATAGCAGATAATAGTTTATCACTGCCCAGCGCCCAAATCCGCTATTCTGGGGTATAGGCGTCGAAGAAAGCCGCTACGCTACGATTTCAGCGGTCGGATGACGTTACGGTTCGACAACCGAGTTGCGGAGCGTCCCGACGCCGTCGTAAGTTATCTCAATTGTGTCATCGGGCGCAACCGTGCCTGGATTGGCCGGACTGCCGAACGCAACGACATCGCCGGGCCGGAACGTGAACCGCTTCGAGAGGTATGCGACCACCTCATGAGGTCCGAACAGCATCTCGCTGGTGTTGGCAGACTGCCGGCGCTCGTCGTTGATGTCGGTGTACATATCGATATCGGTGGGGTCGACAGCAGTCTCGATCCACGGCCCCAGCGGCCCGGACCCATCGAAGGCCTTTCGAGCGGTTCGGCCCTGCTGGTCCAGCGCATCAACATCATTCAGTATCGTGTATCCCCTGACCGCGTCGGAAACGTCAGCCGGGTCGATATTGTGACACCGTTCGCCGATAATCGCAGCGAGCTCACCGGCGTAAGTCAGCTCGTCAGTAAACGGCGGGTAGGGGATGTTCTGCTCGTGGGCGAGTAGCGCTGTCGGAGGCTTGATGAAGAAGTCCGGCTCCTCTGGGCGGTCGTAATCCATCTGGTCATTGGTAGCGGCGTAGTTCCGGCCGACGCAGTACAGCGCAGTCGGTTCACACGGCGGGAGCAGTCGTCCATCGCGGCCGACCACGTACTGGCCATCGTCAGCGTCGACGACGCCGTCAACGTATTCGCCGGTGACTGGCCCATCCTCGGTCAGAAGTCGTGCGATTCGCATACTGGATTGTCTGTGTGGCGGTGAAAAAGGCGTGTCGGCTACCGTGCGCCGCTCGACAGCCACCACCGGTTTCAAGTCCTGAAGCACTGTTCTATCGCCGTTCCGGCCGAGTATCGACCCGCGTGCTGTAGCCGGAGTAAATCTAATGTCGCTATATCAAATAGCCCGAGGACTACGGAACTGCCATCAGCATCCAACAACGGAACAGCGGTGACGCCACCGAAGCGATTTTTTCACGCAGCGACCTATTGCCGAACATGGCTGTGACCCGACGGCTACTCATGGCCGTCGTCGGCCTGTTTTCGCTGCTGGTCTATTTTACGGCGGCATACGTCGGGTATCTGCTACTGCTGCCAGTGTGGGACAGCCGCCCGTCGCCGCTAATGGCCGCTCTAGTCGTTCTCGGGACAGCGATTGCACTCGGTGTCGTGAACTACTGGGCCGCAACGGCACAGCTCAAGCGATCCCTCAATGCGGTCGAACTTCCGCGGGCGCGTGCACCAGAGGCCTACCATCGTCTCGATGCACTTGTCGATCAGATGAACGTCGAGACGCCGACGTTGCTACTGGCGGAGCTGCCAGTCCCAAACGCGTTCGCCATCGGTGGCGGTACTGGCACTATCGTCGTCGACAGACGGCTGTTCCGGCTGTTGTCCGCAGCGGAATTCGAGGGACTTCTGGCACACGAACTCGCGCATCTAGAAACCCGTGACGCACTGGTCCAGACTGTCGCGTACAGTTTCGTCCAGACGCTTGTCGGACTCATCGGCCTCGCGTTGTTCCCCATCGTGGTGCTAACCGGTGGCATCGCCCGTTCGCTCGCATTGCTGCGTGGCGACCCATCGTCGTGGTCGCGCTCCTGGCTTGGTCGGGCACAGCGGTACTCGCTACAGGTCGTTGCCGGTCTCGGCTTCGCCGTGACGCTACTGCTACTCGGCTACTCTAGGCGTCGTGAGTTGGCGGCCGACGACCGCGCAGTCGAGATAACAGGGAATCCCGTTGGGCTTGCCCGGGCCCTTGCAAAGATCGAGCAGGCATCGACGCCGGACCCCGGTCTCTTGCGACAGGTATACGTTCACAGTGAAGCGGATAACGAGCTTTCGCGCCTCCTGTCGACGCATCCACCGATAGACGAGCGAATGCAGCGGCTACAGGACCGAGCGCAGTATGGTAATTTCACGAAATCAAGCGAGCGGCCGAGCAGCCGTCGGTAGCTGCGTCGCTGAGCGGCGGCCGGGAGCGACATGGTATATTCAAACCAGCCATTTCATGCCCATATAGGTGCATTCAGAGAGCATATAAGATTAATATAGTTGAGAAAGCGATTGTTTTCACGGCAGGTGCTGCTCGCAGCATGTCGGTTTTGGCGGCCTGTATGGCCGACGAAAGTCTCGTTCGGTGCGCAAGATAGGTCCGCAGACTGTGGACTTATCGCGGCGCTGGACCGAAGATGAGCCTGTGTCGCCGGATAGTGTTGCTTCCGAAGAGAGTCCGGCCGTGAGAGAGGCTCTATATACGCATTGAGAGCGACATAGTTGTCCTAGAAACCGCTATGTTCGGCACGGGTCATACGCTCACATATGCAAGCGAGCATCCCGGAGCGAGCGACCGAGGCGGCAAAGAGCCACACATACGGATGTCCACTGTGTAACTGTGGTGCGGACAGTGAAGACGATATTTACTGCCATCTGCTGCTTTCACACCGGAAGAGCGCAGTTGTTGGCGCGCTGCTCGAAAGAGTGGGCAACGAGTAGGCCCGTGTTTAATCCCCTGAACGGCGATGGTGTCGCCGAGTAGTGCCAAATAGCAAATTATAGGAATAGTAACTCAGATTCTACTATCATATTTGTCTTCTTGATATTATATTTTCGAGATCGAAGTCGAGTGCTCAATAGTGTCGGTAGAGGAGGTTTTTGACCGATTTCGGGCGAACTAGGCGGGCTACAGCGCGTTGACTATGATTCTCTGGTCGGTGTGTTTTACTCGATAAACTCAATATCGCTATATTAAATCACGGGGATTTCTTCACCAGCGACGACCGCTCCAGCAGTACGACTGTAAACAGCAGACCGATAACACACATAGACATGTTATACTATGGGATAGGTTTATATACCAAAAGCAGTCAGGTAACCGATCAGTCATAGTGTCACGATAACAGAATTCGATCGTCACGGGAAACACAGTAAGGCCGAGAGAACAGTATCTCCGCGTCACAGACATCGCAAAGCAGTCACGAACGATGAGACAGATCTGCCAACACACAGATTCTGTGTTGTTTGCTGTTTTGACAGCGGTAGCTATTTTAGAGAGGTTCGATTGCGAGTCCATTATAATTCAGTTATCAGATCTGAATTGGACCGGCGACGCTGGTTACACTGGCGACGGTGCGTGTTATTCAGCATTGCCGCCGTGACACACCGACATCAGCCGGTCGTTCCATACCGTCAAACGACGCGGCACAGCGAAGCATGGGAAACGCGTAAGTATTGGGAATGAGATGAATTAAACGTATGACGCAGACGTATGAGAACTATATCGACGGTGAGTGGACCGGTAGCGGAGAGACACAGGAGGTCACAAACCCAGCAGACGAGACTGACGTCGTCAGCACGGTTCCGGTGGCTTCGGCGGCAGACGCGGACGAAGCGGTTGCAGCCGCGGCAGCAGCGACAGACGAATGGGGCGAAATGCCCGGTCCGGAGCGCGGTGCAATCCTGCGTGAGACCGGTGAAATCCTGAAATCTCGGAAAGACGAGCTTGCAGAGACGCTGACCCGCGAAGAGGGGAAGCCGCTCGGCGAAGCCGAGGGCGAGGTACAGCGTGCGATTGATATCTTCTATTACTACGCGGAGAAGGCCCGTGACTTCGGAGGCACCGTCAAACAGCCCAGCGGCGGCCGTGCCGGGCTGCAGACGAAAAAAGAGCCGATGGGCGTTGCGGCGCTCATCACGCCGTGGAACTACCCCATCGCGATTCCAGCCTGGAAGATCGCACCGGCACTTGCGGTCGGCAACACTGTCGTCATCAAGCCCGCGATGCAGGCACCGACCGTCGGCGCGATGATCGTCGAGGCGCTGGACGAGGCCGGGATTCCGGACGGCGCTATCAATCTGGTCTGTGGCCCCGGGAGCGAGGTCGGCGAGCAGCTGACCACCCACGACGATGTCGACGTGGTGTCGTTCACGGGCAGTGCTTCGGTCGGCGAGCACGTCTACGAACAGGCGACGAGCAACGGAAAGCGCGCACAGGCGGAGATGGGCGGGAAGAACCCGACCGTCGTCATGCCGAGCGCCGATGTGGACAAAGCGGCTGACATCGTCGGAGCCGGCGCCTTCGGCGGGACGGGCCAGGCCTGTACAGCGACCTCCCGGGCTATCGTCCATGAGGACGTGTACGACGAGTTCCTCGACGCCATTGTCGACTACGCCGAGTCCCTCGAAATCGGGGACGGGCTTGACCGGGCCGGCATGGGTCCCCACGTCAGCGAAGACGAGCTCGCGGGGAGTCTAGAGTACATCGATGTCGCACAGTCGGAGGGAGCGACCCTCGAAACGGGCGGCGAGGAACTCACCAGTGGGGAGTACGACGGCGGGAACTTCATCTCGCCGGCCGTCTTCTCCGACGTTGAGCCGGATATGCGCATCGCACAAGAAGAGGTGTTCGGGCCGGTGCTCGCCGTCATGTCCGTCTCCGACTTCGATGAGGGTGTCGAGGTTGCAAACGACATCGACTACGGCCTCTCGGCCAGCATCGTAACCGACCGAATCGAGGAGGAAAACGAATTCATCGAGCGGTCCGAGTCCGGCGTGGTCAAAGTCAACGAGAAGACGACCGGACTGGAACTGCACGTTCCCTTCGGCGGCCTCAAGCGCTCCTCAACGAACACCTACCGCGAGCAGGGTGACGCCGGTCTGGAGTTCTTCAGCTACATCAAGACGGTGTACCGCAACAGCTAATCGAGGCGGCCACCGCCGCTAACGCGAAGTGGTTTTTTGTTACAGATTTTCTATATGGTACTAATCGCTACCTCCTGTTTCTTGTCAACCGCCAGAGCGTGCAAAGTCATGCTCGTAGCCCAACCGACCGACGATGGTGGAACGGTTCTAGCACCGGCGCTGTCTGTCCCATACAGACGCTCCACTCTCGTTAGTAGCGCCCCGACAGCCGGGGGGATTCGCTGCCGCTACTGCCATAGCTGGACCCGCCTGAGTGTGGCGAGAAACGAGACCGCTATTCGGTTGGGCACAGCGCCGTTTCGTCGTCGGCAGTCATAGCGTCCGTTCTTTCCATAGTGAACACAACAAGTGGAACGGAGTTTCAAATCGGTCCCTGTCAAACGAACCGCGGTGCTCCGCTCACGGATGGTCGTTCATAATGATGGAACGCACTCCATAACGGTTGTACTGTCGTTATTCTCGATGCCAAGGCCGGAGTTCGTGGACGAAGACAGACCACAGGCGGCCCGTAAAACGGTATTTTCCACTCGAATTATCGACTAACCGGTATCGAAGATCTGTGGCTGAGACTAGTATCTTGTTCTACCATACTGAACAGTTATACCGTTTTTCGGGAAGTCCTTACTTAAGATATGAACCCTCATTCGCTACACTGGAACGGTGGGCTGACGTGGGCGTGCCAACACAAAAGATAATATCCAGCCAATTGACGACAGTGGTATGAACGTTGACGCGCTCACGGGAGGATTCGACCGTCGAGACTGGCAGGAACAGACAGCGACCGACAACCCAGTTCGATTTGCGATGATCGGCGTCGGCTGGTGGACCACCGAACAGGCGATGCCCGCCGTCGACGCAGGGGACCTCTGTGAAACGACTGTGCTGGTCAGCAGCGACCGGGAGAAAGCGGCGGACGTGGCAGCTGATTCGGAGACAGTCGAACACGCGATTACGTACGAGGAGTTCCACGACGGCGCCGCAAGCGACGCGTACGACGCCGTCTACATCGTCAC
>NZ_JAAOHT010000043.1:0-36968 GCF_011440255.1 Haloarcula sp. JP-Z28
GCAGCCGAATGAGTTATCACCGGTGAAAATAGAATGTGAAAGCATATGTCCAGACGGACTCAGATAGCTGATATGCGTCTCTCTAGTGGGGTCCCCGGCTTCGACGAACTCATTGAGGGGGGGTTACTCCCGAATCGTCTTTACGTGGTCAGCGGCCCGCCGGGCAGCGGGAAGACAACCTTCTGTTCACAGTTCATTACACAGGGCGTCAAGGAGGGCGAGACGTGCCTGTACGTGACGATGCACGAGACCAAGACGGAGCTGATGCAGGACATGGCCGGCTACGACTTCGGCTTCGACCGGGCCATGCAGTCTGATGCCATCCAGTTCCTCAACCTCGTCACCGAGAGCGGGAAGCGAACTATCACGCAGTTCGGCAACGAGGGCGGCCTGACGAATCGACTCGTCGCCTACATTAGACAGAACGACATCCAGCGGGTCGTCATCGACTCGACGATGCTGTTACAGCATTTCATGGCCGACGTTGAAGACGAGATTACGGGCTTTCTTTCTGCGCTGAAACAGACCGACGCGACGACACTGCTCATTTCCGAGATGACTGACCCGTCCTCCTACAGCGACGAGCACTACCTCGCCCACGGCGTCGTCTTCTTCCATAACTTCCTCGAAAACGGGAGCATGACTCGCGGCGTTCAGGTTATCAAGATGCGGGGCACCGCTATCGACTGTGACATCCGCGAAATCTCCTTTTCTGACGCCGGACTGCAGGTTCACACTGACCGGAAAGTGGAGACATGAGTCGTTACGAGCGTGAGTTTGGCACCGACTGGGACACTCTCGACAAAGACGAGGCTACCGACCGGGCCTACGCCATCGGCGTCGCCGAGCGCCTCGGGGAGTACAACCGCGAGGAACTCGAAGCCATCTACGCCGAGATGAACTCGGCGTATCACAAGAGCATGGTCGAACTCGCGTACGACGAAGGGCGCAACGAAGCGAAGGAAGCGGCGGAGACGACCAACGCCGACCGGGACGCCCTCTGGGCAGACCTCATCAACGGCGAGAAGACGTACATCGACGAAGGAGAGGTGTCGACTGGCGGCCGCGACGGCCTGCCGTCGGCGCTTGATTCCTCGGAGCTGCTGGACAGGCAGTCAGTCGACAGCACTGACGCTGTCGACAGGCCGGACTTTCTCGACAGGTAGGCGCTCCAGCATGTGCACTCACCGCCCGAACAGCGCTGCTGCTCGCCTATGTAAAAACGAAGGAGACGGAAAATCCGTCCAGAGCTGGGGTGACTGCAGGCCGCTTTTGACCGTTAGAAGGAGACTTCGTCCGGTCCGTCTTCGCCCATGCAGATCGGGTCGCGGTCGGAGTAGCCTTTCCGGCCGATGGCCTTGCTCGACACGCCCGAGAACGCCGCGAACTCGGCGTCTTCCGCGCTTTCGAAGGTTTCCGGGGCCGACCGGCTGAGTGCGTCGCCCAGCCGTTCGGTGCCGTTTGGCAGTTCGAGTTCCATATCGCCGTCGCCCTCGATGATTTCTTCGGCTGAAACCGGGTAGTCGTACGATTGGAAGGCGTCCGTTGCGTTGCTTAGCATTCGCATATCTATCGAAAGTTCATGGTTCCTAATAAACTTTCACTATAGATAATCATAATATCCCTTAATGCGTATAAGGAACCAACGTTTCGTGTGCCCACGACTCATGATTCGACCAGAAGCGGCTTCCTGCTGGGGATTGTGTGAACCGTATGGTCGTCGCTGATTTGCACGTACACACGACCCGCTCCGACGGGACGCTCTCCTTCGACGAGGTCCCGGCCGCTGCGAGACGAGCGGGCGTCGAGGTTGTCGCCATCACGGACCACGACCGACTCCAGCCTGCACTCGACGGCCCCGCCACCCAGCGGGACGGTGTGACGCTGCTCCACGGTATCGAACTCCGCGTCGAAACCGAGACCCAGCGACTGGACCTGCTGGGCTACGGCGTCGACCCGACCGACGAACTTCGGACCGAATGTGCGCGCATCCAGCGGAACCGCCGGGAGCGCGGCGCGCGCATCATCGAGTGCGTCGAAGACCGCCTGGGCGTCTCGCTGCCCGTCGAACCGCGCGACGGCCTTGGTCGGCCCCACATCGCCCGCGGAATCGCCGAGGTGTCGGACCACACCTTCCAGTCCGCGTTCGACGAACTCATCGGCGACGACTGTCCCTGTTACGTCCCACAGGAGGTCCCGTCCTTCGAGCGCGGCTGTGCCGTTCTCTCAGACGCGTGCGGGCTGGTCGGCCTCGCGCACCCGTTCAGATACCCTGAGACGGCGGCTGCACTGTCGAAGTGTGCGTCGCTCGATGCCGTCGAACGGTGGTACCCGTACGGCCGCGCTGTCGACGACAGCCTCGTCGACGATGCTATCGAGCGATACGACCTCGTCCCGACGGGCGGCAGTGACGCCCACGGCGAGACGCTGGGTGACACTGGTCTGGACTCGCCCGCGTGGGACCGAGTCGAAACGGCGCTCAACGTCTGACAACCGGCAGACGGAACCCGAGGGTTCAATGTCATCCGGGTCTACTATTCAGGTATGCAGTGTCACTACTGCGACCGTGAGGCCGACATCGCCGTCGAGAACGACGGTGTCAAGGTCGGTGTCTGCAAGACACACTTCCGTGAACAGATGGCGGAACTGGAAGACGCCGACTGGCTCGAAGACCTTGACGAGGAACTCGATATCGACCGACGCGAGTGACCGACACTCCGTCTCTCTGCTTTTGTTATGGCGTGTCCTCCGTGTCACCACTGTGGCTCGCCCTGACTAACCGTTAAGGACTGCCCGCCGTACATGGCAACTATGGAGAAAGTCAGCCTTGACGCCGTCGAATCGCGAATGGGGCCGGCGTCGGTCAAGCGGGCGCTCGCCGGTCCACTCGGCACCGACAATATCGCGTTGAATCACTACGAACTGGCACCGGGCGAGTCCTTCGGCTTCGGGTATCACCGCCATCCGGACCAGGAGGAAGTGTTTCTCGTTCAGTCGGGCACAGCGACGTTCGAGACAGAGGACGGCGACGTACGCGTCGGAGCGGGCGAGGCCATCCGCTTCGCTCCCGGCGAGTGGCAACGCGGGCACAACGAGGGCGACGAGCGCGTCGTTGCGCTTGCGCTCGGCGCGCCACAGGAGATGGGCGACACGGACATGCTTCGGCACTGCGAGGAGTGTGGCGGTCGCACGCACAACTACGTCGAGATGACGGCCAACCGGGACGCGCTCGTAACACGGTGTGCGGAATGTGACACCGAGACCGGTCGGTTCACCTGACCGGCAACAACTCCTTCGGCGGGTTAGTCGTCAGCAGCGGTGGTCGCACCGGTCACGCCACCCGCGTGACGCGCGGCGAACTCGGTGAAGTTGTCGAACAGCCGCTTGGCCTCGCAGGCGGCGCGGTAGTTCTCCTCTGTGACGCCGTCAAGCACCGCGTCAATGCGCTCGTCGGCGAGCTGCTCATCCTTGCCTTTCGTCACCGTTTTGGCTGTTTCGGGGTCGTACTCGGGATGGAACTGCACCGAGAAGACGTTCTCTTTCCGGAACCCGTGGATGCCGTAGTCGTTCTCGGCGAACGTGGTCGCGCCCGGCGGCACCTCGGCGACGCGGTCCGAGTGCGTCGTGAAGACGGTAAAGGACTCGTCGACGCCAGCAAGCAGTTCGTTCTCGCCGTCGTGCTCGACCGTCCGGTAGCCGATCTCGTACTCGTCCATCGGTTCGACGGTGCCGCCGAGTGCGTGTGCGAGCAACTGGTGGCCGAAACAGACGCCCAGGAACGCGATATCACGGTCGATTGCCGCATCCACCCAGGATTCGAGGTCCCGAATCCAGGGCTCGTCCCAGTAGACGGACGCGCGGCTGCCGGTGACCAGACAGCCGTCGAACGCGAAGGTGTCGGGCAGTTCGCGCTCGGTCACGTCGTATTCCACGAGGTCGGCGTCGAGTTCCCGCCGGAAGTTCCGACGATTGTCGTCGCCGTCGTGGGCCGCGTTCAGCAGGGCGATTCGTGGCCTCATTACGAGTACGCAGCGGCTCAAATCGTAAAAACATGCGTACCGACGGCAGTGATTGCCGCTCACAGTGACGGGGACGCCGGCGTCGAAGTGCACGCTGGTACAGCGACTCTTGGGAACGATTGAACTCTCAAAACTGTCTCGCTACGGGCCGCTGACGACTGTGATATGTGCGTTACGTCTGGTCCGCTTCCGGGTTGTTCGTCCGCCGATAGGAGCCCACCATCTTCCACAGCGTGTCGTTGAAGTCGTCGTTGTTGGCTTCGCTCTCGATCTGCCGGTACAGGTTTTCCGAGACTTCGATACGGGGCATCAGGTGTGTATAGAGAGCGGGAGTAAATAAATCTCCGCTGACACGGAATCGAGTAAAAGCTTCAACGAGCCCCTCTAGGGGCCGTATAACCATTTGGCACCGAAAGAGATGAACCAGGCCATCCAGATGCAGAAGACGACCAGCCACGTCCCGTACTGGACTGTCGGGTCCGGGACCAGAACGTACGCCACGACAAGTAAAACGGCGATGCTTGCCGCGGCTATGGCGTCCCAGCGGTCCAGTGCGGGCGGTTCGACCATCGGGGACTACTGTGAGATACCGTAGGTATCGTTGTCCCAGTCGTTGATGCCGGTGTCGTAGACCGCCTGTTCGCGCTCGATGGCGTCGATGCGCTCGCGGTCGGTGGCGTCGAGTTCCCAGTCGAACAGGTCGAAATTCTGGCGGACGTGTTCGGGCGAGGAAGACTTCGGTAGCACGACCACGTTGTTCTCAACCGCCCACTTCAGGACGATCTGAGCTGGCGACCTGTCGTATTTCTCGCTCAGGTCCTGAATAATATCGTCAGCGAACACCTTCGTCCGACCCAGCGGCGCGGCCGCCTCGACGACAGTGTCGGTGTCGCGGCAGAACTCGACGACCTGGTCCTGTGTGTTCCAGGGATGGTACTCGATCTGGTTGACAGCGATTGGCACGTCGGCGACGTGCTGGGCGGCCCCGAGCTGGTACGCGCTGAAGTTCGAGACGCCGACGTTGCGGATCTTCCCCTGATCGTGGAGCGTCGCCATGGCGTTCATCGTCTCACGGATGGAGGTCGCGGGGTTGGGCCAGTGGACGAGATACAGATCGAGGTAGTCGGTCCCGAGGCGGTCGAGCGACGCCTCGCAGGCCTCGATGACGGATTCGTAGTCGAGGTGTTTCGGCAGCACCTTCGAGGTGAGGAACACGTCCTCGCGGTCGTAGTCGGCCAGGGCCTCGCCGATTTCGCTCTCGTTCTTGTAGCCCTCGGCGGTGTCGACGTGGGCGTAGCCTACATTGAGCCCGGCCCGAACGGACTCCTGTACGGTGTCGCCGTCGATGTCCCACGTCCCGACGCCGACCATCGGCAGTTCGTCGCCACTCGGGAGTGTCGCTGTTGGGGGTGTCACATCCGTGTCTCACTCGCCGCAGTCAAAACCGTTTCGCGCACATCGCGGTATGGCACACACCCGTTCGTCGCTCACTCGGGACCGGCGACGTCGACCGGTTCGCCGGTGTCCGCGCTGCGGGCCAGCG
This sequence comes from Haloarcula sp. JP-Z28, assembly GCF_011440255.1. Taxonomy (NCBI): domain Archaea; kingdom Methanobacteriati; phylum Methanobacteriota; class Halobacteria; order Halobacteriales; family Haloarculaceae; genus Haloarcula; species Haloarcula sp. JP-Z28. Next base: position 5,563 of record NZ_JAAOHT010000043.1, read on the forward strand.
CGTCCATGACGCGCATGTTCCCCAGTGTCTCAGCTTGGTCGATGGGTGGCGTTTCGCCGTTCTCGATGGCGTCCGCGAACGCCTCGACCTGCAACTGGTAGTGGTCGACCGGGTCGAACGTTTCGGTGACTTCGCGGCCGTCGACACTGTACGTCAGCGAGACGGACTGGTCGTGGTCCGGGCCGAAGCAGTCCTTCGCTTCGAGCCAGCCGTCATCTGCCTCGACCCGGTAGGACTCCCGTCTCGGCCCGTCGAACCCACAGGAAATCGAGGCGACCCGTCCGTCGTCGTACGAGAGGACGCCGCTGAGGTTCGTGTCAACGCCACTGTCCCGTGAGTCCCGACTGTGCGCGAACGCCCGGTCCGGCTCGCCGAGAAAGCCCCGGGCCGCACTGACGGCGTAACAGCCCACGTCCATCAGGCTCCCACCGGCCAGCTTCGGGTCCAGACGGATGTCCTCGGGGTCTGAGAGCGCGAACTTGAACGACGCATCGACAGTGTGCACCTCGCCCAGTTCGTTTTCGACGATGTCTCTGGCCCGCTGGGTCCGCGGGTGGAACTGATACATGAACGCCTCCATCAGCGTGACGCCCTGTTTGGCACAGTAGTCGAAGAGGTCCACTGCCCCGGCCGTGTCGACGGTCAGTGGCTTCTCACAGAGCACATCGAGCCCGTGGTCGGCGGCCCGCTGGCTCCACTCGGCATGGAGCGCGTTCGGAAGCGGGTTGTAAACCGCGTCGATGTCCGCCTCGGCGAACATCGTTTCGTAGTCGCCGAAGGCACTGTCGATACCCAGCGTTTCGGCCACCTCGCTGGCACGGTCTCGGCTTCTGGAGCTGATTGCCGCGACCGTGTGGTCCGACTTCTGGATACCCGGAATCACGTCCTCGCGTGCGATTTTTGCCGTTGAAATAACCCCAAAGCGCATACCGATACCCGACGCCCCGTTGATAAACAATTACCGACCTTTCGACTCCGACTCGACACTGACACCCTGTTCGGACGCGGCGGCCAGTTCGTCCGCTGGCGGCTCGCGTCTGTCGGGCACGAGTTCGGTGGCTACCTCGCGTGCACGCTCGAGATGGGCCGTTACACTGCCACACGCGGCCCCGGGCGTTTCTCGTTTTGATTCCTCGCTGCCTTCACGTCGCTTCTGTCGCCCCGCCTCACGGTGTGTATCGACCAGTTCGACGGCGATGTCTGCGAGCGCTTGCCGGAGCGACGCCCGGTCGCCATCGAAGCGGCGGTCACGGCCCCAGTCCAGTTCGTACGCCGTCCGGTAGCGGTCGAGGGCGTCTTCCCAGTGTGTAGCCCGCGCTGCCGGGTCTGTCGTGGCTCTGGCCGCGCTCGCAGCCACCTGTGCCGCGTCGACTGGGGCTGACAGGAGTTCGGCGTATTCCGCTTCGATTGCGCTTCGAGCGTCCGCAATAGTTTCTGTGGGTGGCTCCGGTGCCGTTACCGCTAGCGCTCGTTCGTACTCGGTCTTTGCCTGTGCGTACGCGTCCGCAGCCCGTTCGTACGCCCGGTTCTCCCATGCACGTCGGGCCGTGTCGCGGTGCTGTTCGGCCGCGCTGACGTGGCGTCGGCGCTGGCAGGTGTCTATCTGTGCTTGCGTTGACTGGCAGCGTTCGTCGATACTCGCTGTCGCTTCCAGCGCTTCGACTCGCCCTCGCCCGTTGTCGAGCGCTTCCTGTGCGGCCGTGATATGCGTCGCTGCTGTCTCGAGGTCTGTCGCCTCCAGTGCCGTCACAGCAGCCTCGACCTGCGACTCGGCCCGGTCAAGCTCGGTTAGCGTGCGCGTCCAGACCTGTGTGGCTTCGTCGACGAACTCCCGAACTGGCGTCAGGTCGCCCTTGCATTCGAACGCCCAGCAGTCTTCGTCGACGGTAACGATTTCGAGTGTCGACGTGCGGAGCCCCGACGTACAGCGCACGGCCACGATGTCTTCGTAGGGGAGCGAGATTGTCCGGTCACCGTCGTCGTCGCCAACGACGAACATGACGCGGCCGTTCGTTGCGAGCAGATACGCGCGGTAGTCGCCAGCCGGCGTGAGCCCCTCGTTGTTCCCCTGGGCAGCGACGACGCCGGACTGACTGTTATACGCAAGATATCGCGGCGTCTCCGTCTCCCGAAAGTGCTGCCGTAGCGGCTGCTGAAGCCGGCGCGTGCGTCCGAACAGCCCGTCGGTGTTCACTCGGTCGAATATTTCCGGTCGACCCGAGGAGCGTATATCGGTAACAGTTTCCACAGTCCACCCCGTTCGTGACAGTATATTCAAATATTTCGTCGGAGAAATAAATCCTTTGGCCGACAACAGCGCTCAAGCCGGCTGGTTCGACCCCAGCCTTGCGACGGTGTCAGTACGGCTGGCTTCGGTCCGTCGGCTGACGCTGCGGGCTCCCGCTCGTCAGGTCGGCGGTGCACTGCCGGCAGAACTGGTAGTCCTGCTCGTTCCTCGCCCCGCAGTGGGGACAGTCGATGGATGTAGTGCTGTCGTCGGTGGCGCTGCCACGGCGCGGTTCAGTATCGCCCTGACCGGTCGCACCGGCTGGGTCACCCCGGTGCCGGTACGCGTACAGCATAGTCAGGACGTGGAGCCCCACGAGAAGCGCGATTGCGCCGTAGAGCCACTCGCTCACCATCATATGTAACGATACGTGAACGTACTACTTGAGGGTTGTGCCGAGTTACCAATGGACGGCAATTTCGGCGAGTTCGGAATCATCCCCTGTGACTACCTGGCGAGCAGACGGGTGCGCTGTGGGCTAGCGTTCAAATACGACCACGCAGCCACGGGAACTCATGCCCGTTCACACGCTCGGTGGTCCCTGATGGGCCGTCGGACACTCGTGGCTGTCGCCCGTCCCGACGGCCGCTACGACTGCCGGCTCGCACACTGGGGCGTTGACGCTGACCCCATTGCACAGTCTCGACCGCTCGGGAACGACTGGACGCCCGCTGCCGTCCTCGCTGCCATCGATGCTACCCACGAGCAGCTAGTCGTGCTTGACGGGTCGGTCCGGACCTACGCTGTCTGCTGGCTCGACCCGACGCTATCGGCCATCGACGATATCGCCCTCGCTCGCACTGCCGACCCTGAGTCGTTCCGGCAGTGGTGGGTCGACCGGAAGGACGCGGCCTGTCGCGCCCTCGACAGTGAAGGCTGTGACCCGGCGGCCGTCCGGCGTGCCCTGCTCGCGTCGCTCCGAAACCGGGCTTCGTCCGTCCACTGCCCCGACGACGCGTCCTTTTTACGCGGGGACCGCTAACCGCCATCCGTGACTGCCGTCGAGACGCTGACGTACCCCGACCCCGCTGACGCGCTGGACCTCGCGTCGCGCAACGCCGACCGCGGCGCGCTGGTGACGCTCGTCGGTACCTGTACGGTCGAATACGAGGGACGAGCAGCCAGTTCACTGGGTCCCGGCGACCGCCACGTGATGCTCAAGCCCGATGGGGCTGCGCTGGTCCACACCGACGAGGGCCAGCAGCCGGTGAACTGGCAGCCGCCGGGGTGTGAGCACAGCATCAGCGTCGACGACGACTCGCTGGTCGTCCGCTCCACGCGGTCGACCCCCGAGGAGTTGCTCGAAGTGACTTTTGAGACAGTCGCCCACGCCGCCGCCTTCGACGTGACCGACTCGAAAGACCTCGCGCTCACCGGGACCGAGGCCGACCTGAAAGACCGTATCCTCGACGAGCCGGGGCTGGTCGAGGCGGGCTTTACGCCGCTTGCGACCGAACGCGAGACACCTGCTGGCGCGGTCGACATCTACGGCGAGGACGCCGACGGTCGGACGACGATACTCGAACTCAAGCGCCGGCGCGTGGGGCCCGACGCAGTCGGCCAGCTGGGGCGGTACGTCGATGCGTTAGAACGCGACTTGCACGCCGACACTGAAGTCCGGGGTATCCTCGTCGCTCCGTCGGTGACCGACCGGGCGCGTCAGTTACTCGCGGAAAAGGGATTAGAGTTCGTCTCGCTGGAGCCGCCGTAACCGATCTTTTTCCCTTTCGCACGGAGCTGTCAGTCGTGTCCCGTACTGATTGCCGCAGTCGCCACATAGCCAGATGACGAAGCTACTCGTCTACAGTGACCGTTCCATCGGTGTCGACGACCACACGATAGCCGCTGTAATCGAACGCCACGTGCCCGCTGGTGTTCGAATCGGCGATGCACGCCGTCAGTGCATCCGGATTGATACTGTCGGCCAGTGGCGGGAGCGTCTCGACCGGCTGTCTCTCCGCGGTTGCCACGGCACGAACGACTGCCGTGACGATGGACTGGTCGGTGCCGTGGACTTCTATAACAGTTGGTGATCTTCCAGACACGGTTCTCTGACCTCATGCTGAACTTGTTCTGCAGGTGTAAAGTTCAGTGTGGCTAGTATAGTAAACGCCGAACCACAATACATAACAATATTCATCATGAGATGTCAACTACACCTGTGTATGTCCCGACAGCTTGGCGACAGCCGGGCGGTAACCCGTGTGGAGTTTGCCCTCTCTGATGGGTCGTATCCCTTTGTGTCGGTGTCTGAAGCCGAATCGTGTGCAGTAATTCTTGAAAAATGCCTCCCGCAGACGGACGACATGTACGCGGAGTTTTTTTCAGTCGAGGGTGCTCGCCCCAGCCAACTTGTCGAGCGCATCGAGGACACCAACGACGGTGAGGCGCGGGTGCTTGAGCGCACCGGCGACGGTGGGCTCGTCGAAATCGACGTACGAGATAACTGTCCCGTTGTCTCGCTTGCGGATATCGGGGCGGTACCACGGACTGTCCGGAGTGTCGATGGCCAGGGGACTATCGTAGCTGATGTCCCGGGTCAAATCGAGACGGGGTCGGTTATCGATTCGTTCCTGACGGCCCATCCGGAGGCCGAACTCGCGGCGAAGAAACCGCGTGAGTCTATCGTTCCGCTGTTCGGGTTCCAGAACTACGCGTCCCACTCCGAATCACTGACCGACCGCCAGCAGGAAGTTCTTGCGACGGCCCACGAAGCGGGGTATTACAGCTGGCCCCGTGAGGCGACGGCCGCGGACCTGGCTGACCTCCTCGATATCTCGGAGCCCACGCTCCACAAGCACCTGCGGGCTGCCGAACAGAAACTCGTCGCGACCATGTTCGCCTGCCCGCACGACGAATAACGCTGCTGACAGCGACAGTTGACCGCTGCTGTTATTCGATCCGGTCCTGCAAGTCCGCGAGCGCGTTCATCGCCTCTATCGGCGTCATCGTCGCGACATCGAGCGACGCTAACTGCTGTGCCACTGACTCCGGCAATTCATCCTCGGCGGCTCCATTCGTCTGAAATACCTCCTGCGTGTGGTCATCTGATGTCGCCTCACCGGCCGGGGCCGACGCTGCTCCGTTCTCCGTCGGACCTGTCGTCTCCGTGGCGGTGGAATCCGTCTCGGAGTCAGCTCTTGTCCCCGGTCTAGGTTCGCTCGCCACCTCCGCCTCTCTCGTCGCTTCGACGCCCGTATCGGCCGTCTCGGCATCCGCCAGAAGGTCCCGCGACCGCTCGACAACGGAGTCGGGGACGCCGGCCATGCTCGCCACCTCGACACCGTAGGAGGCCGCCGCGGGACCGGGCGCGAGTTCGTGGTCGAAGCGAACGTCGCCGTCCTCGCGGCTGGTCTCGAAGTGGCGGTTGGTTGCGCCGGACAGCGCCGCGGCGACGGCGGTCAGGTCGTGATGATGGGTCGCAAACAGCGTGTACGCGCCGACCTCGTCGTGGAGATACTCGGTCACGGCGCGGGCGATAGCAAGCCCGTCGGCCGTCGACGTGCCGCGGCCGACCTCGTCCAGCAGGACCAGCGAGTTTTCGGTCGCCGCGTCCAGAATCGTCGCCAGTTCGGTCATCTCGATCATGAACGTCGAGCGGCCGCCGGCGATGTCGTCGCTGGCCCCAACGCGGGTGAACACGCGGTCGAGAATCGGGAGGTCGGCCGCTTTCGCAGGGACGAAACTGCCCGACTGTGCGAGCAGGCAAATCAATGCGACCTGCCGCATATACGTCGACTTCCCGCTCATGTTCGGCCCCGTGACGACGGCGAGGAAGGGCTGTATATCGTCCGCGGTGACACCGTCGTCGCTTCCGTCTCTGCTCGCTGGGACTGGCCCGCTCCCCAGATGCGTATCGTTAGGGATGAAGGCATCCTCGGTCCGCTCGACGACCGGATGGCGGCCGGCGGTGACGTCAATGCCGTCGCTGCCGACGGTGGGCCGGCAGTAGTCGTACTGCGCCGCAACCTCGGCGAACGAAACCAGCACGTCCAGTCGGGCGAGGCGGTCGGCAAGCGCCTGCACGCGCTCGGCCTCGTCGGCCACCTCGTCCCGGACTGCACAGAACAGGTCGTACTCCAGGTCGTCGGCCGCGCTCTCGGCCCGTAGAATCTCGTCCTCGCGCTCTTTGAGCGCTGGCGTGTAGTAGCGCTCGCTGTTTTTCAGCGTCTGGCGTCGCTGGTAGTCCTCGGGGACAGCATCGAGGTTGGCGTTTGTCACCTCGATGTAGTAGCCGTGGACGGAGGTATGCCCGACCTTCAGCGAGTCAATGCCGGTGCGCTCGCGCTCGCTCGCTTCCAGTTCGTCGATCCATTCCTTGCCGGACTGCTCGGTCGAGCGCAGTCGGTCCAGTTCCTCGTCGTAGCCTTCGCGAATGACGCCGCCCTCGGTCACCTGCTGTGGCGGGTCCGGGCGAATCGCCGCCTCAATTTCCTCGCGGGTCTCGGCCAGCGGGTCCAGCGTCGCGTGCAGGTCCGCGAGCAGGCGGGCATCGGCGTCGGCGAGGTGGTCACGGATATCCGGCACGACCGACAGCGTGGCGGCCAGCGACCGGAGGTCACGGGCGTTTGCCCGGCCCCGAGAGACTCGCGAGATGAGGCGTTCGAGGTCGTACACCTCCGCGAGCAGACCAGAAAGCGCCTCTCTGGTCGCGGGGTCGCGCTGGAGTTCCGCGACCGCGCCGTGGCGGGCCTCAATGCGGTCAACGTCGAGTAGTGGCCGGCGGAGCCAGTCGGTCAGCTTCCGCCGCCCCAGCGCACACGCCGTTTCATCGACTGTATCGACCAGCGTGCGGTTCTCGTGGCCCCGGACTGAGCGCCGCTTGAACAGTTCGAGGCTCTCGACAGCCACGGCGTCAAGTAGCATATACTCTCGTGGGTCGTACCGCGTGAGGTGATTGAGGTAGTCGAGCGTGCCGGCGGGGTCCACATCCGGGTCGACCGGTTCGCCGTCGGGGCCGACTGCCCCGCTGCTGCCCCGAGTGTACTCTGCGTAGGCCAGCAGGCCGCCACAGGCCCGGATTTCCGCGTCGCCGGCGAGCAGGCGCTCCGGTGGGCCGAAGTACTGCCCCACGCGGTCCTCGGCGCGGTCCTGGGCGAAGGCGTCCGCGTCGTAGCGCGTCACCAGACAGGCCGGCCCGAAGACGGCGTCCCGGTCCACGTCGACGTCCGGCCCGACGATGGCTTCGGCGGGGCCGAACCGGCTGAGTTCGTCGGCGACGGCGCTTTCCGAGCCGACACTGGTCGCGTAGCAGTCGCCGGTCGAGATATCCAGTAGCGCCAGCCCGTATCGCTCGCCCGCGGTCAGAGCCGCGACGTAGTTGTTGTCTGCCCCGCCCAGCAGTTCGCTCTCAGTGAGCGTGCCGGGGGTGACGATTCGCGTCACCGCGCGTTCGACCACGCCGCTGACCTCGTCGGGGTCCTCGACCTGGTCGGCGATGGCGACCCGATAGCCCGCGTCCAGCAGCGTCTCGACGTAGGATTCGGCGTTGTCAATTGGGATGCCGGCCATCGGGTACTCACCGGTCGAATCCTCGCGCTGAGTCAGCGTGATCTCACACAGCCGGGCGACCCGTTTCGCGGCCGCACAGAAGGCCTCGTAGAAGTCCCCGACCTGAAAGAGGACCAAGGCGTCGTCGTACTGCCGGCACAGCTCGTAGTACTGTGCCATCATCGGCGTCAGGTCCTCCTCGAGCTCGGCCATCTGCTCGGGCGGGCCAAGCGCAGCGTCCATATCGATGGGCAACAGCCGACACCTGATAGGCGCTCCGCTCTCTCCCGCCATGTGTGGTGTCGACCGGCCACTGATTTTTATGCCACCGGAGAGACGTAGCCTGTATGTCACGTCGCGCCAACTACGCGCTCTGTGAGTTCCAGCAGCACCTCGGTCCGGCGGCGGACTCGCTCGACGTTCCCTGGGCTGAATACACCGGGAATTCGACTGATCCGGTTTCCTTCAACATCCCCGCCTCATCGTCGGCGGACCCGTACGTCGAGATGCAGGTGTTCGACGTCGAGGATTTCAACCACGAAATCGTGGTCAACGGCGAACCGCTGTCAGGGTTCGATATCGCGCCCGGCGAGGGGTGGCAGCTCTGGATGGATACGATTGCGCCCGAGCGACTCCACCTCGGCGAGAACACGATTCAGTTCCGGCGGAACACCGACTCGAAGGACGCTTTCGTCGTCGGGTCGGTTACGGTCCACTGGACTGAGCCCGTCGAATGAATATATAAACAGATCGACGCTGTTCTGGTGAGGCGTGCCAACAGCTACCACTATTAACGGCCAGTACCCCTTCTGTCGGGTGATTTCACCTGTTCTGGCCTGGGCAACCGGTGACCGGCGAGCGCCCTATAACCCCTACTTTTATATAGAACCACATGCAATCTTCGCTTGATTATGAGCCAACGCCAGATGCAGGGCCAGCCGATGATCATCCTGGGAGAGGACTCCCAGCGGATGAAGGACAAGTCTGCACAGGAACACAACATCTCGGCCGCTCGCGCGGTCGCCGAGTCAGTACGCTCGACGCTCGGCCCGAAGGGGATGGACAAGATGCTCGTCTCCTCGATGGGTGACGTCACCGTCACGAACGACGGCGTCACCATCCTCTCGGAGATGGACATCGACAACCCGACAGCCTCGATGATTGTCGAGGTTGCCGAGACACAGGAAGACGAGGCTGGTGACGGCACCACCTCCGCCGTCGCCATCGCAGGCGAACTCCTCAAGAACGCCGAGGACCTCCTCGAACAGGACATTCACCCGACGGCGATCATCAAAGGGTTCAACATGGCCGCCACGCAGGCCAAGGACGAACTCGACGACATCGCTACGGAAGTCGACCCCGACGACGAGGAACTGCTGAAGAAGGTCGCCGAAACCTCGATGACGGGCAAGGGCGCGGAGCTCAACAAGGAGCTACTCGCCCAGATCATCGTCGACGCGGTCAACGCCGTGACCGTCGAGGCCGAGGACGGCTCCGTCATTGCCGACCTTGAGTACCTCAACATCGAGACCCAGACCGGCAGCTCCGCCGGCAACTCCGAGCTCCTCGAAGGCGCAGTCATCGACAAGGACCCGGTCCACGAAGAGATGGCAACCGAGGCAGAGGACGCCGACGTCCTCCTCGTCGACACGGCCATCGAACTCGACGAGACCGAAGTCGACGCGCAGCTCTCTGTCGACGACCCGAGCCAGCTCCAGAACTTCCTCGACAAGGAAGAAGAGCAGCTCAAGCAGATGGTCGACCAGATCGCCGACACCGGCGCTGATGTCGTCTTCTGCCAGAAGGGCATCGACGACATGGCCCAGCACTACCTCGCCGAGAAGGGTATTCTGGCCGTCCGCCGCGCCAAGAAGTCCGACATCGAGTTCCTCAAAGAGGTTCTGGGTGCCCGCATCGTCTCCGATCTCGACTCCGCGAGCGCGGAAGACCTGGGTCACGGCTCTGTCACCCGCGACGACGCCGAAGGCCTGTTCTACGTCGAGGGCAGCGGCGACGGAGCCCACGGCGTCACGCTCCTGCTCCGTGGTTCGACCGACCACGTCGTCGACGAACTTGAACGCGGCGTCACGGACGCGCTCGATGTCGTCGCGTCCACGGTTGCCAACGGCAGCGTCCTCGGTGGCGGCGGCGCACCTGAAGTCGAAGTCGCCCGCCGGCTCCGCGACTACGCCGACAGCGTCGAAGGCCGCGAACAGCTCGCTATCGAGTCCTTCGCCGACGCGCTGGAGATCATCCCGCGTACCCTCGCCGAGAACGCTGGTCTCGACAGCATCGACACGCTCGTTGACCTGCGCGCCGCCCACGAGGACGGCGATGTCAGCGCCGGCCTGAACGTCTTCTCCGGTGACGTCGAGAACACGCTCGACACCGGCGTCGTTGAGCCAGCCCACGCCAAGCGACAGGCGATTTCCTCGGCTGCAGAGGCCGCGAACCTGGTCCTCAAGATCGACGACATCATCGCTGCCGGCGAGCTTTCGACCTCCGGCGGCGACGAAGGCGGCCCCGGCGGCCCCGGTGGCGCCCCTGGCGGCATGGGCGGCATGGGTGGCGGCATGGGCGGCATGGGTGGCGGCATGGGCGGCATGATGTAGGAGACGAGCGGAGCGAAGTCTCCGAACGAGCGAACGGACGAAGTCCGTGAGCAAAGCGAAGGGCAGAACGAAGTGAGGGCCCTCAAATAATGAGTGGCGAAAGCCGCGAACCGCGAGGTTCTGAGCAACGCGAAGAACCTCGTATACGCGAGCGGGAACGCAGTAACCCGCGAGCACTGTAGCTGACCGGAAGAAGACTTTTCGAACGAACGCCGAAGCAGCCCCGCTGAGTGTGCTTTGACCGCTAACAGACTGCCCTGCGGACGATATTTTTGACCGACTACAGTCCAATTCCACACAGCTACGGATAGGTCGTGACACCGCCGATATCGAGACGTGAAACCGGAGAAACAGTTAGGTGCGTCTCTGCGAAGTTTCGATTGTCCCGGTCCGTTTGGTGGGACGGACTGGTGACAGCGGGTGGGGGCCTCTCTTCGTTTTAGCGGTCACTCGACAGTGTCCAGCCGCCGCCCCAATCATTCAGGGCGTGTTGTCCAGTTTCGGTGGCGTCGGTCTTCGAACACCACGTCCGTCGTTCCCAGGTCGCTGTAGCGGAGAATCTCGGTCACTCGGTAGGTATCCGTTCCGTTGTCGACTGTGTACTGGAGCGCGTAGCTCCGGACGATGCCGTTGGGCGTCACGGTCGCTGAGAGGGAGACGTTCGTCACACGGTCGACGGGACGAGTGGCAACCGCGCTGCCGTCGGCCGACCCGGTTCCTTTGATGCGATACAACGACACGCCGTACAGTTGCTTGATGACCTCGTCGCCGGGGCGGATGGATGTGATGTTGGTGGCGGAAAGCAACGCTATGAGACGCCCGTTGAACGTGGGTTCGAAGAACAGTGCGGCCCGGGGTGAGCGGGGCGGGCCACCGATACCGCGGCTGTCCGCGACTACTTCCGTCGATGTCGACCCGTTGACGGTCGTCCGTCTGAGCGCACGGCCGTCCCGCCAGGTGCTGTGTATCTCACGCGCTGTCACACTCTGTCCGGATATCGTTCGGGTGGCCGTGTACGACTCGTAGCCCGCGCTGATGCTGGCACGGGTCCGGACGCGCCTGTGCAGGCCGCTGCCGTTCATGACGGTCTTGGTGTGGTGGACTCGATAGGAGGTGTTCGAAAGCCGCCTGACGTGGGCGCGGCCGAGCGCGGTGGCGTTGACGACGCGGTCGCCGACGACGCCCGGGGCGCGTTGTGCCGCACTCGTTGGTGCGTCTGCAGTCGGGACTGGGGCTGGTGTCACCGTCTCCCTGGCGGCCGCGTTGTCCCCGAACAGACCGGTACATCCGGCGCTCAGCAGACAGAGACAGACCACAGCAATCGCCACCCCGCGACGCATGTTGGTGACTCGTTGTGTGGCGATATAACCCCTGTGACGGCGGAGGGCTAAATATCGTTGAGTGTCAACATACTGTATGCAGACGCTGCTTCTCGGCGCGGACGCGGTTGAGGACCACGCGACGATGCCGGCAGTCATCGACGCGGTTGCCGCGGCCTTCGCCGCCGATGCCAGGGGGAACACCATCATGCCGGCCAAGTCCTACATCGACCTGCCGCAGTACAACGGCGACTTCCGGTCGATGCCGGCCTACGTCAACGCTGAAACGTGGGACGCCGCCGCGGTCAAGTGGGTCAACGTCCATCTGGACAACCCCCGCGACCACGACCTGCCGACCGTCCTCGGGACGCTCATCTACTCGGACCCCGAGACGGCGTTCCCGCTAGCCGTGATGGACGGCACAGTCCTGACGCGCTTGCGGACCGGGGCGGCGGCCGCCGTCGCCACCGACTACCTCGCTGTCGCCGACGCGGACTCCCTGGGTCTGGTCGGGGCCGGCACGCAGGCGTACACGCAACTGGACGCTATTTCGTCAGTCCGGGACATCGAGACGGTGGTCGTCGCCGACCGGGACACGGACAAACAGCAGGCGTTTGTCGACACGTTCACCGACCGGTTCGACGTGCGTGCGGGCAGCATTGAGGACGCCGCTGGCTGTGATGTGCTGTCGACGATTACGCCCGTCGAGTCGCCTATCGTCGACCGGAAGTGGCTCGGCGAGCGCACACACGTCAACGCCATCGGGGCCGACGCCGCCGGCAAGCAGGAACACAGCGAACGCACGCTCCTCGACGCGAAACTCGTCATCGACAACTACGAGCAGTGTACCCACTCCGGTGAAATCAACGTCCCGTGGGGCGAGGGTACCCTGACCGATACCGACCTCCACGGGGAACTCGGCGACATCGTCGCGGGCACGCTCTCGGGGCGGACAGACGACGACGGAATCACGCTCTTTGACTCGACGGGGCTGGCTATCCAGGACGTCGCGGCTGCACACGTCGTCTATGAGAACGCGAGCGACGATGGCGACGGAACGGCGTTCTCACTCGTCGACACCGAGACCTCCTGATTACGGCGAAGGCGTGAGCATGTCGGTCACTTTTGAGATGCCCCAGACGATGATGATAAACGGCAGGAGCGGCATCAATAGGACGAGCAGGCCGAGGAACACTCCCCAACCGAACACGTCCATCCCTTCGTCGCGGTGGGGCCGCGACCCTGGCGTGACCGATCGGAGCGGTGCCGGCAGTCGTCCGCTGTCTTCCGTCTCGTCGTCAGGTGATGCTGCCATACTGTCTCTTTCGCTGAAACGTGTATAAGCCTAGGCCCGGCGGCTACATGGCACCGGCGACGCCGCTGCCGATGGCAGCCCCGCAGTTGTCACAGGCGACGAGGTAGAACCGTTTCGAGGCCGTAAAGAAGCCCGTCGTCGACTCCATGTCGAGGAACTCCACGTCGTCCGGGTCGGCCATCTCCGCTTCGCATTCCGGGCAGTGCACCATCAGGCTGCACCTCCGTTGGACTTTGCGCCGGCGACGCCGCTACCGATAGTAACGCCACAGGCCGCGCAGTTGGCAGTGTAGAAGCGCTTGGAGGCTTTGATAAACCCGGTGGTCGCGTCCACTTCGACGAACTCGATGTCGTCGGCCGTTTCGAGCGAGGTCTCACAATCAGGGCAGTGTACCATACATTCCTGACACCTGTCGAGTCCGGCAAAAATCTTGTGTGGGTAGCAGCGCTTCCGGTCGGCGTGCTGGCGACGATATCTGCTCGACACGCGGCACATCGGCGTATCGCTGACGCCGTTACAGAGACCGGTCGCCACTATCGATAATATCTGCGTACACCGCTCATGCCGACTCGAACGCTCTCGTTTCGTCTGGCCTGACCGGAACTGGCTGAAGCTGGAGCGTTTGGCCCAGCTACTGAACTGATTTGCCTGAACAGCTTTTGCACGTCGAAACGCCCGAAACAGTGACAATCTCCCGCATGCAATGATCTGCCCACCGGGAACGCACTATGGGTAGCAAACCTGTCTTAGTCGTCACGACCGACGGGCTGGATACCGCCACTCTTGAATCTGCCCTCGCTGACACACCGGCTTCGATCACGTACCTGTCGGACCTCACGGACCTCTTTGATACGCTCACCCATTCGGTGTTCCACGCGCTCGTGCTGCCCGAAACAGTCGATGGCCAGTCCGGAACCGATATCGCGTACGGCGTCAGGACGCTGTTTCCCGATCTGCCGGTTATCGTCGCTAACGAGGACCCGGCGGCGGTCCCGGATACCCTCGAGGTGACGGCCGTTGAGCCGTCGGCACGTCTCGAAGACGCCGTCGCCGAGGCCGTCCGGGACAGTCTCGACGCTGAGCCGCCGTCCGTTGCTGGACGCCCACCGTCCCCGATGGAGACGCTGTTACTCTCCCTGTTCAACGAACTGCCGGACCACCTGTATGCGAAAGACGAGCAGGCCCGACACGTCCTAATGGGCCGGGGGTTCAACGAGCCGACCGACCGACTCGGTCTCACTGATGTCGAAGTCCCGGAACTGGCTGACGAACACGCGAAAGCGGCCCTGCGCGATGAAATGGACGTTATCGAGGAGGACACAGACCGGGTCGAAGTGGAGGAGTTCCTCGACCTTGATGCGTCGTACGTTCGCACTCGCAAGATGCCGTGGTACGATTCCACTGGCGACGTTCAGGGTATCATCGGACACACTCAAGATATCACTGACCGAAAGCTCCGCGAGCACGCGTTTCGCCGCCAGAACGAACGGATGGTGAAAGTCGCACTCGTGGCGTCTCATGAGCTTCGAAACGAACTGCAGATCGCGTACGGGCGACTCGAAGAGCTGGCTGACTGCGACGGTCCGACCGCCGACATTGCCGAGTCGCTGTCCCAGATTTCTGCGATTATTGATACCGTCGTTGAACTCTCTACGAGTGACCCGAATGGCCCGGTCCAGCACGCCGAGATCGAACAGGTCCCGAAGCGAGAACACGTGTGGCTCTCCCGTCTCAGTCGAGAGGTGTGGGACACGCTCGCTGACAGTGAGGCATGCCTGACTTTCGATGGGGACACCCGTATTGTCGCCGATCAGGAGTCTGCCGGACTGTTGCTCCAGATACTGTTCCAGAACGCGCTTGAACACGCCGGACCGTCGGTCACCGTCACCGTCGGCCTGACGGCAGACGGCTTCTTCGTCGCAGATGACGGCCCGGGCATCGATGTCGAACCACCGGAACGGGTGTTCGATGCGGGTCACACTGCTGTCGCAGAGAACACTGGATTCGGACTCTATGTCGCCCGACGGGTCGCCGCTGACCAGGGGTGGACGGTCACAGCAGCGGAGAGCGAGTCGGGCGGTGCCCGATTCGATATCGGAAACGTCGACTGTCCCGAATAGCGGGCGGTCAGTCGACCCTGGCGACGCTACCGCTCTGTAAGCAGGCAGCGCTCCGGACTCACACCCGTTGGCCTGTGCGTTCGTGCGGCGGACCCTGATACCCTCCCGAAGGGAAAGGTATAGCACGGTCGCTGCCGGATGTTCCGATATCATGACCACGACCGGTGAGGAACGCGAGCGGGGGTTCGATCATACAGAGATCGAGCCCCGGTGGCAGCGCACGTGGGACGAGGCCGACGTGTTCCGGATCGACGACGACGAGACCGACCCGGAGTACGTGCTGGCGATGTTCCCCTACACGTCCGGGAGCCTCCACATGGGCCACGTCCGGAACTACACAATCACGGATGCTTACGCCCGCTTCGAGCGGATGCGCGGCGAGAGCGTCCTCCACCCGATGGGGTGGGACTCCTTCGGCCTCCCGGCTGAGAACGCCGCAGAGGAACGCGACACCAACCCGCGGGACTGGACGATGCAGTGCATCGACTCGATGCGTGACCAGCTCACGGAGATGGGCTTTGGCTACGACTGGGACCGCGAACTCGCGACCTGTGAACCCGACTACTACCAGTGGAACCAGTGGCTGTTCAAACAGTTCCGCGAGGAAGGGCTGGTCGAGCGTCAGGCCGCCGAGCTGAACTGGTGTCCCTCCTGTGAGACTGTCCTCGCCGACGAGCAGGTCGAGGGCGAGGAAGAACTGTGCTGGCGCTGTGACACGCCCATCGAGGCCCGCGAGATGGACCAGTGGTTCTTCACTATCACCGACTACGCCGAGGAACTGCTCGAGGACTTAGACGACCTCGAGGGCTGGCCGAACAACGTCCGGGAGATGCAGCGTAACTGGATCGGCAAGCAAGAGGGGGCGAGCGTCGCCTTCGAGGTCGGCGACTACGGCGAGGTCGACATCTTCACGACCCGTCTGGACACCATCCACGGGGCGACGTTCTTCTCGCTGGCTCCCGGTCATCCCGTCGCGCAGGAGATCGCCCAACAGAACGACGAGGTTGCGGAGTACATTGAGACGGCAGAGCAGGCCGACGAGGACGAGCTGGACGTAACTTCCGGCGTGTTCACCGGCGAGTACGCGACCAATCCCGCTACTGGCGAGGAGATTCCCGTCTACGTCGCCGACTACGTGCTGACCGACGTGGGAACCGGCGCGCTGTACGCCGTGCCAGCCCACGACGAGCGCGACCACGAGTTTGCCACACACCACGACATCGACATCGTGCAGGTCGTCGAACCGACCGACGACGCGGACGCTGACCCCGAAGACATCGACGTGCAGGAAGCAGCCTACCCTGAAGACGGCCTGCTGGTCAACAGCGGCGAGTTCGACGGGCTCAGTAGTAACGAAGCCCGCGACCGCTTCGTCGAGGAGTTCGACGGCGAGCACCGCACGGAGTACAACCTCCGCGACTGGGGTATCTCCCGCCAGCGCTACTGGGGCACGCCAATTCCGATGATCCACTGCGACGACTGTGGCTACATCGAAGTCCCCGATGAGGATCTCCCCGTCGAACTGCCGGAGTTCGTCCACACGACTGGGAACCCGCTGGACGCCGCTGAGGAGTGGAAGCAGGTTGATTGTCCGGACTGCGGTGCCGACGCGGTGCGGGAGACGGACACGATGGACACCTTCGTCGACTCCTCGTGGTACTTCCTGCGGTACACCTCGCCGGAGATGGATGAGGCTCCCTTCGACGCCGAGCGGGCCAGCGACTGGATGCCGGTCGACCAGTACGTCGGCGGTATCGAACACGCCGTGATGCACCTGCTGTACGCCCGCTTCTTCACGAAAGTGCTTGACGACCTCGACATGGTTGATGGCGTCCGCGAACCCTTCACCAACCTCACGAATCAGGGGATGGTGCTTGGCGAGGACGGCAACAAGATGTCGAAGAGTCTGGATAACGGCGTCTCACCCCAGCGCATCATCGAGGAGTACGGCGCGGACACGGCCCGACTGTTCATCATGGAGGCCGCCCAGCCAGAGAAGGAGTTCGCCTGGAGTCCTGAGGGTGTACAGTCCGCCCACAGCTTCCTCCAGAACGTGTACACGCTGGTTTCGGCCTACGCGGAGGGTGAGGCGGGGACCGCCACTGACACGGAGAATGGGGCCGACATCGCGGACTACGTCGCCCGCGAAATCGACGCGACGGCAGCGAACGCGACGGCGGAGTTTGAGGACTTCCGGTTCAACCACGCGCTGCAGGCTGTCCGGGAACTGGTGTCGCTGCTGCGCCGGTATCAGGAGGCGACCACCCCCGATGCTGACACCTTCGAGCGCGGGCTGGCGACGGCGGCGAAACTGCTCGCCCCGGTTGCTCCCCACGCCGCAGAGGAGATGTGGGCCGAACTGGGCCACGACGACCTCATCGCAGAGGCCGAGTGGCCGGCCGCTGAAGCCCCCGAAGACTACGAGATGGAGCGCCGGCTGGTCGAGAACACCCGTGAGGACATCCGCGACATCGTCGACACGGTCGGCATCGAGGACCCACAGACCATCACGCTCGCCGTCGCGCCCCAGTGGAAGCACCGCGTGCTGGACCTCGCTCGAAACGCCGACGGCAACGTCGTCGGGACCGTCATGCAGGACGAGGACCTGCGCGAGCAGGGCGAGGCGGCCGCGGACTTCGCCAAGGAACTGGCCGGCCGCGCACAATCGCTCGACGAGCAACTCCCGCCCGAGCGCGAACAGGCAGCGCTCGAACGGGCCGCGTGGCTCATCGAACGGGAGTTCGGCGCTGACGTGGTCGTGCAGGGACCCGAGGAGGCGGACCCCGACCTCGTCGGCAAATCCGGTCCCGGCCGACCGGCCATCGATATCGAAGAATAGCTCGCAGTCGTCCGATTTTCGTCTGTCGCGGCCTACTCGGCGCTAACTAGCCCAGTGTCGACGAGGTCTTCGAAGACGCTCGCCGCGTGGCCGTCGGGACCGACCCGTTCGTAGACGGCGACGACGCGCTCCCGTGCGATGACGTACGTCGTCCGCTGGCTCCGTCCGTCGACGAGTGGCACGTCGAACGCTTCACACAGTCGCCCTTCGGGGTCGGCCAGCAGGTCGAAACTGATGTCGTTCGCTTCAGCAAAGTCGCGGTGGCTCTCGACGCCGTCGGTCGAGACGCCGTACACTGAGACGCCCGTGTCTTCGAACCGCTGTGCGTGCTCCTCGAACTGTTCTGTCTCCGTCGTACAGCCCGGCGTGTCGTCCGCCGGATAGAAGTACAGCACTGTTGGCTGCTCGAAGTTGGGCTGGACCGCGTCGCCGTGCTGGTTCGTCGCCCTGATCGTCGGTACGTCGGTACCGGGTTCGAGTACCATCGTCAGTTTACAGGGATATCTGTCCCGTCGTCGTCCTCGTTGTGTCTAACCTTCGCCAGCCGCACAGTGAGAACGCCGCTGTCGTAGCTCGCGGTGGTCTCACCGTCGTCGACGGCTTCGGGGAGACGAACCGACCGGCTCAGCGACTGCTGACGGCGCTCGCGCTGGACGTACTGGCCGTCGGTTGATTCCCGCTCCTGGCTTGATGTGGCGCTGATGGTGAGCTTGCGGTCCTCGACAAGCTGGACGTCGATGTCCTCGCTGTCGTAGCCGGGCAGGTCCGCGTGGACGAGGAAGGCGTCGCCCTCGTCGAGGACGTCGACCGGGATAGCGCCCATGTCGACGCCGAACTGCTCTCCCAGCATATCGAACGCGCGCTCGATTTCGCTGAACGGATCGCGGTCAGACATACACGGGGGTACACGGGCCCGGGACTTAACGCTTGAAGCGGGGCCGGCGGTGTTTCGCCGGCTCAGTTGACGACTGTCTTGGAGTCATACGACCCGAGCCGGCGGACCCACCCCTTCCCGGCGATGTCCTCGATATCAGCGAGAGCCTCCTGCGTGCGCTGCTCGTAGAGACCGGCCGAGATGTCGATGTGGAAGACGTAGTCCCCGAGCCGCTCACCGCTGGGCCGGGACTCGACGCGGGTGAGGTTGATGTCGCGGTCTGCGAACGGCTCCAGCAGTTCAAGCAGGAGGCCGGGGTAGTCGACGTCGGGATAGACAATAAAGGAGGTCTTGCCGCCGGCCTCGCTGCGCTCGCTCTTCGGGGCGACGACGACGAAGCGGGTGGCGTTCGAGGACCGGTCCTGAATGTCCTCGGCGAGCACTTTCAGTTCGGTGCCGTTGGTGGCGTTCTCGGGGTGGCCGATAGCGGCGATGTCCGCGTCGCCACGGGCGCGCTCAACGCCGCGGGCCGTCGACGCGACGGCCTCGACATTGACGCCGGGGTAGTGCTCGTCGAGCCAGCCGCGACACTGAGCCAGCGCCTGTGCATGGCTGGCTACCAGTGAGAACGAGTCGTCCTGTGCGAGCAGGGCGTGGCGGATCGGCGTGATAACCTCCTCGACGACGGCAACGTCGTACTCCGCGAAGGCGTCGAGCGATTCGGTGACAGAGCCCTCGATACTGTTTTCGACGGGGACGACGCCGCGCTCGGCCTCGCCGTTGGCGACGGCCTCGACGATGGCGGTCACTGACTCGGAGAAGGAGATATCGTCGTCGGTGACTGCCTGTGCGGCGCGGTGTGAGTAGGTCCCCTCAGGACCTAAGGTAACAGTGGTCATACCCGGGGTACAGCGGTAGGAACCAAAAGAACCGTGGTCATCGGCAAGCGCTGTGTCGCCGCAGTGTGCCGTGATTCAGGACAACCGCGTCAGTTCCTCGTCAGTGAGGTCGATGGCGCTTGCAGCCACGTTCTGTTCGAGGTGGTCGAGACTGCTGGTTCCGGGAATCGGGAGTGTCACGTCCGAGTGCCCCAGCAGCCATGCCAACGCGATCTGGTAGGGCGTGGCGTCGTGGCGCTGGGCTATCTCATCGATACCGTCGACGCCGCCGAGGTCGCCAGCGCCGAGCGGGAACCACGGGATGAACCCGATACCGTAGCGCTCGCAGGCTTCCAGCACGTCCTCGTCGTCGCGGTGGCTGAGGTTGTACTGGTTCTGGACCGTCACGATGTCGACGATGTCTCGGGCGCGGTCAAGTTGTTCGACGGAGACGTTCGAGACGCCGATGTGGCGGATCAACCCTTCATCCTTCATCTCGGCGAGCGCGTGAATCGAATCTTCGAACGGCGTGTCGGGGTCCGGTCGGTGGTACTGGTACAGGTCGATAGGGTCCATCTGCAGGCGGTCCCGCGAGCACAACTGGGCGTTGCGCAGGTAGTCCGGGTCGCCGTGTGCCAGCCAGTCCGCGTCGGTGTTACGGAGCAGGCCGCCCTTCGTCGCGATGACGAGGTCCTCGCGTTCGGTGTCGAGCGCTTCGCCGATGAGCCGCTCCGAGACGCCCGGCCCGTACGAATCCGCCGTGTCGATGAAGTCAACACCGAGTTCCACCGCCCGCTTCAGTACGGCGTGAGCGTCCGTCTCGTTGTCTGGCTCACCGATGACATCATCACCGGTGAGCCGCATCGCGCCGAAGCCGAGCCGGTGGACCGTGAGTTCGCCACCGATATCGAACGTCTCACTCTCGTTTGTAACCATGTGAACACGGTTGTCCGCACGCCTGAAAATAGCCGCGCCGGCGCAGGTCGTCGGTGTCGACACCTCACGTAGCCCGCTCACTCGCTGCTACGGTGGAACAGCGCAAGGTGAACGAGGAGGTAGCGTGAGGCGTAAAAAACCGTCACGCTGGCGACAAAGGCAAACAGCGAGACGGCCGCAACTGACAGCCCGAACCCGGAGGCGACGAACGGGTTTCGACCCGTGAACGCGATGTATGCGGACACTGCGTCACCGCCGCCCAGACCCACAGCGAACAGGCAAAGCGAGAGGACAATCGCCAGGCCGCCGGTTCCAAGGCCGACGTACCGCGCGAAGTCCTCGGCGTTGAGCGCCGCGTGCGCCTGTCGCTCGGTCAGCGGGGCGAGCCGGACCCGGTAGAGAACTGACCCGACGAGTAATGTCGCACCGAACAACTGGAGGAATCCGCCGAATACCCCGAGCAACAGCACTTTCGGCGAGGCGAGGTCGGGGTTAATCGATGGCAGAAACGCCGCGGTGCTGTCCGGATACAGCCCGTAGACCGGGAGTAACAGTGCCAGCGCGCCAAGCAGGGCGCTCTGGAGCGCGAGCGTCCGCGGGACAGTCTGTCTGAGATACGAGTGGCGTTCATAGCGGAGTCGCTCGTACGTCGACCCCGAAATGATCGCTTGGGCGATAGTGTCGTCGGGCTGTGAATCAGTAGACATATGTTACCGGTTCCTATTTACCGACAGTTTACTCAATCCACAATATAACCCTTTTGCACGGCGCAAGATTATGACTCTCTGATAATAAACGCTATCAGAGTTGTGTTAAAAGATAATGGCCCTTCGCGAACCAGCCCAGAACGTTCTCAGCGCGTGTGAACCGCTTCGCCGCGTGCTGCTGCGGCCGCCTCGTGGACCGCTTCGGAGAGTGTCGGGTGCGTGTGGATCGTCCCGGCGATGTCTTCCAGCCGCGCGCCCATCTCGATGCCCAGCCCGAGTTCGGCGATGAGTTCAGACGCCTCCGGACCGACGATCTGTGCCCCGAGCAGGAACTCCTCGTCGGCATCAGCGACGACGCGGACGAACCCTTCCTTCTCGTTGACCGTGAGCGCACGGCCGTTGGCCCGGACCGGCATCTGTCCAATGACCGGCTCGAAGCCCGCCGCCTCGGCCTCCGACTCAGTCATCCCGACGGTCGCGATTTCGGGGTCGGTGAATACCGCGGCGGGAATCGCCTGGTGGTCGAACGCGGCTGGCTCACCGGCGGCGGCTCTCGCGGCAACCTCGCCCTCAGCCATCGCCTTGTGGGCCAGCATCGGTTCTCCGGCCACGTCACCGACTGCAAACACCGACTCAAACGCCGTTCGGCACTGGTCGTCGGTCGGAATGACGCCGTTCTCGTCCGTCTGGAGGTCGATGTTATCCAGCGCGAGTGTATCCGTGACCGGCTCGCGGCCGACCGCGACAAGACATTTCTCGGCGTTGTACTCAGTGACCGCCTCGTCTTCGTCAACGGTCTGGACGCGAATGCCCTCGTCTGTCTCCTCCCAGTTGTCGGCCGCCTCGCCGAAGTTGAAATCGATACCCAGCTCCTCGGCGCGGTCCCGAACGACCGCCGCGATATCGTCCTCGTAGCCGGGTAACACGTCCTCGAGCATCTCGACGACGGTGACCTCCGCACCAAGCTTTGCGAACACCGTCGAGAGCTCCATGCCGATATAGCCCGCGCCGACGACAAGCAACTTCTCGGGGACCGATTCGAGCGCGAGCGCGTCTTTCGAGGAGAGGATGTGTTCGCCGTCGAACTCGAAGCCCGGGACCGTTATCGGTCGGCTCCCCGTGGCGACGACGGCGTGTTCGAACGACAGCGATTCCGAGCCCTGTCCCTCGCCGCCGTGGGCAACCCGGACCGTCCCGTCGTCGACGAACTCGGCGGTCCCCTCCACCAGATTGACGCCGGCGTTCTTACACAGCGATTCGACGCCCCGTGTCAGCCGTGTGACGACGCCGTCTTTCCACTCGGTCATTCCGGCCATGTCGACGGCCGGGTCCGCGAATACGCCCATCGACTCGGCCTGCCGGGCGTCGTGGGCGACATCCGAGGCCGAGATGAGTGCTTTCGAGGGGATACAGCCGTGGTTCAGACAGGTCCCGCCGTAGGCATCCCGCTCGACAAGCGTCGTGTCTAGTCCCAGTTGCGCACCCCGGATCGCAGCGACGTAGCCGCCCGGACCGCCGCCGATAACAAGCAGTTCCGTTCCCGTAGTGACATCTCCAACGACCATAGCGGTGCCTCGTCCGGGTCCGTGAAAAGCTATCGCCCTTCAGCTCGCTGTCGTCTCTCACCTGCGCCGTCGGTACAGGTAGTACCCGATGACCGGCACTGACACCGCAAACGCCGCGAGCAGTGTCGCCCCCACAGCGTGGGCGATGCCGGCGAGCGCATACAGCGGTGTGGGGGTCCAGTCCCCGTCGGTCTGCCGGAGGTGCCGACTGTCGAGAAAGAGGGCGACCGTGAGAAGCAGGCTGAATAGCACACCCGTCCAGCTGGCGAGGACGGTCAGGGCAAACGCACCGAGGAACGTCCCGAGACTCCCCTCACCGGCCGATCCCGACGAAATGAACAGTTCCATTCCGACTCGGGAGAGGGCAGCACAGCCCGGAACCAGCACAAACAGCGTGGCTAACCCGTACCAGACCCACGTGTCTCTTGTGGAGGGCATCACGAGCCCTGTCGTTCCAGTGACTGGTCTGGTTTTCGGTTGCGAACCCGGGCAGTCACTCCAGCAGGAGTCGCGTCGGGTCCGACAGATACTCCTTGAGCGTGTTGACGAAGCGCGCCGCGTCGGCGCCGTCGATGACACGGTGGTCGATTGCCAGCGAGAGCGGGAGCGTAGGTTTCGCGACGACTTCACCGTCTTCGGCCACCGGCCGCTCTTTCAGCGCCCCGATACCGAGAATCGCCGTCTCGGGGACGTTGATGATCGGACTGGCATACTCGCCGCCGATGACGCCGAAGTTCGTAACGGTGAACGTCCCGCCCTGCATCTCTGATCGCTCGATGTCTCGCTCTCTGGCCCGCCCGACGAGGTCGTTGACCTCGCCGGCGAGTTCGACCAGCCCCTTCCCGTCCACGTCGTTAACGACCGGGACGACAAGCCCGTGGTCGGTTGCCGCCGCCACGCCGATGTTGTGGGCATCCCTGTAGACGATTTCCTCGTTTTCGGTGTCAAGCGCCGTGTTGAGCACCGGGTGCTGGTCCAGCGCCGCGGCGACGCATTTCACCACAAACGGTGTGTACGTCAGCGTGACATCGCGCTCCTCGGCGAGTGGCGCGAGTCGCTCACGGGCCTCGACGAGGCCGGACACGACTACCTGATCGTGGTGGGTCGCGTGGGGCACTTCTCGACGCGAGCGCGCCATCTGCTCGCCGATAGACCGGCGGACGCCACGGTACGGTTCGCGGCGCTCGCCGTCGCCTGTCTCGACGGCCCCAGTGCCGCCCGCCTTGGCTGCCCTCCCTGTCGCGCCGCCTTCGGCGCTGATGGCTTCGGCATCGGCCGCCTGTGCAGCCTGCTGGGCCTCCGCGTACGTCCGGACGGTGGCCTCGTCGACGTAGGGCTGACCGTCCCGCGTCTGGTCGGTCGGGACGGCGTCGATATTCACGTCGAGTTCGCGGGCGGCCTTTCTGGTGGCCGGCGTCGCCAGCGTCTGGTCGCGACTGGCGGCTTCCTGTCCGTCGCCGGAGACGCTTTTGACGGCTGACTTGACAGCGGTCCCGTCGTCTGTGTCGCCCGCGTCGACCTGTGAAACCGCTGCGGTCGGACTGTCCCCGTCGTCGGACGCCTTCGAAACGACCGACGTAGGGCTGTCGTCACTGGCAGTCGCCTCGTCGGCCGACGCTGTGGCCGCCTCGACATCCCCCTCTGTGACACGGCCGCCCGGTCCGCTTCCGTCGACGGCCGCGATGTCGACGCCCTTCTCACGGGCGAGTCGACGCACGCTCGGCGAGGCGAACACGCGGCCATCAGCCGTACTTGTGCTTGCACCCGACTGCTCGTCAGCCGCTGCGGCTTCGCTCGCAGCGCTGTCTGCCTCCTCTGTGTCGGCTCCTGCCGATTCGGCTTCGTCTGTATCGCTGGCCGCCGCGTCGGCCGTTTCGGCGTCGCCCTCTTCGGCAATGGTGATGAGCACCTCGCCGGTCTGCACCATCTCGCCGACTTCGGCGTGCAGTTCCTGTACGACGCCGTCGACCGGTGACGGCACGTCGACGGCGGCCTTATCGGTTTCCACCTCCGCAAGGACCTGATCCTCGGTGACGGCGTCGCCCGGCGAGACGCGCCAGGTCAGCACCTCACCCTCTGCGACCCCTTCACCGAGGTCTGGGAGATTGAACTCGAACATGCGTCAGAACTCCACTGCCTCTCTGATACCGTCTTTGATGCGGGCGGGTTCGGGGAGGTAGTAGTCCTCTAACGCGTACAGCGGGTACGGCACGTCGAAGCCAGTCACCCGCGTAACGGGGGCCTCCTGATACAGCAGGACTTCCTCCTGAATGGTGGCGATGATTTCGCCGGCCAGCCCGCCGGTTTTGGGCGCTTCGTGGACGACGGTTGCTCGTCCGGTCTTTTTGAACGACTCGACGATGGTCTCGGTGTCCATCGGCGACAGCGTTCGCAGGTCTATCACTTCGGCGTCGATGCCCTCCTCGGCCAGTTCTTCGGCTGCTTCGACCGTCGGCCGGGTCATCGCACCCCATGTGAACACGGACACGTCAGCCCCCTCGCGGCGGACCTTCGCCTCGCCAAGTTCGACCGTGTAGGGGTCGTCGGGGACCTCCTCGCGGAACGACCGGTAGATGAGCTTCGGTTCGAGGAAGACAACGGGGTCCGGGTCCCGGATTGCCGCCGTCAGCAGCCCCTTCGTCTCCTTTGGCGTCGACGGGACGACCACCTTTAGCCCCGCCTCGTGGACGTAAAACGCCTCCTTGGACTCGGAGTGGTGCTCCGGCGCACGGATGCCGCCGCCGTACGGTGCGCGAACGGTGAGCGGGCAATTGTATCGGCCGCGGCTCCTGTTCCGAAGCCGGGCGGCGTGACTGACAATCTGGTCGAACGCGGGGTACATGAACCCGGAAAACTGCATCTCCGGCACCGGCCGGAGCCCGTAGGCGGCCATGCCGATAGCCGTCCCGACGATGCCGGCCTCCGCGAGCGGCGTGTCGATGACCCGGTCGTCACCGAACTCCTCGTGGAGCCCCTGTGTCGCTCGGAAGACGCCGCCGTTTTTCCCGACATCTTCACCCATCACGACCACGTCTTCGTCCCGTTCCATCTCGCCGTAGAGCCCGTCACGGACGGCCTGTACGAGCGTCAAACTCTGTGTGTTTGCGTCCTGTGTGCTCATTCCAGTAGCACCTCGTCGCTGTGTCGCGCGCGCAGTTCTTCGAGGTAGTCCAGTTGCTGTTCGAGTCGCTGTGGCATCTCCGTGTACACGTCCGCGAACATCTCCTCCGGTTTCGGTCGCTCCGTCGCCTCAGCCTCGTCGATGGCCGTAGCCACCTCATCCTGAACCGATTCGTCGATGGCGTCGACCCGCTCGTCGTCGAGCAGGCCCCGGTCCCGGAGGAACGCCTCCATCCGCGGAATGGGGTCTTTCTGCTTCCAGCGTTCGACCTCGCTGTCGTCGCGGTACACCGACGGGTCGTCAGCAGTCGTGTGTGCGCCAAAGCGGTACTGCACCGCTTCGATCATCGTCGGGCGGAGTTCTCCCTCTGGTGGGTCGTGCGCCTTGTCGACGGCCTCGCGGGTCACCTGATACACCGCCAGCGGGTCCATTCCGTCGACCTGAACGCCGTCGAAGCCGTAGGCGTTGGCCTTCTGGGCGAGCGTCTCGCTGGCCGACTGGCGCTCCCGTGGCACCGAAATCGCCCACTGGTTGTTGTTACAGAAAAACACCGCTGGCACATCGAACACGCCAGCGAAGTTCAGGCCTTCGTGAAAGTCGCCCTCGGAGGTCGCACCGTCACCGAAGTACACGAGGGCAGCGGTGTCATCGCCCTTGAGTTTCGATGCCCACGCGGCCCCGGTCGCGTGCGGAATCTGCGTCGCGATTGGGACCGCAAACGAGAACGCCTGAACGTCTTCCGGCGGCGAATTACCCGACTCCGACCCCATCCAGTACAACAGGTCGTCCGACAAGGGCCATCCCTTGACGTACATTGCGAGATGTTCCCGGTAGCTCGGGAACGCCCAGTCGCCGTCTCGCAGCGCGAAGGCGCTGCCGACCTGCGAGGCTTCCTGTCCCGACATGGGGGGGTACGTTCCCATCCGGCCCTGTCGTTGCAAACTCACCGCCCGCTGGTCGAAGTGCCGGCCGAGTTTGAGATACCGGTACATCTCCACCAGTTCGTCGTCCGAGAGGTCCGGGACGGTTGCGCCGTCGACCACTGTCCCGTCTTCATCGAGAATCTGTACCCTGTCCGTGGGGTCGCGTTGGAGGACACTCATAGAAACCGCCTCCGTCGAAGTGGCATACGACGACTGTTCACTCGCACTACGTTTAGAGCTTTCGCGGCGCTGAAAAATATCTCCGATGTGGGTATTACTGCTAATATGTGTGTTTTAGCAACTCTAAGGCTGTTTTAATTCTACCCAATTTATCAGCGATAACTCCGATGTATCAGTCGTTCGCACGCACTTCCGCCCGCGCCTCGTCGGCACTTCGCCCCTCGCGCAGGACGCTCTCGACAAACAGTTCGCCGGCACGATAGGACGACCGGACCATCGGTCCCGAGGCACAGTACAGGAAGTCGAACTCCGCTTCAGCGACCCGCTGCCAGGTGTCGAAGGCGTCCGGATGAACGTACTCCGAGACCTCCAGATGCGAGCGGGAGGGCTGGAGGTACTGGCCGAAGGTGACCACGTCGACGCCGGCCTGCCGGAGGTCCGACAGCGTCTGGTACACCTCGTGGGTGTACTCGCCGACGCCCAGCATCAGGCTGGTCTTGCTGTAGCAGTCGCTCTCGCGGTCGACTTGCCGAAGCACCGAGAGGGACTGCTCGTAGCCCGCCCGGCGGTCCCGGACCGGCCACTGGAGGCGGTCGACCGTCTCGATGTTGTGCGCGATGACGTCAGGGCCGGCGTCGATGATTTTCCGGACGAGGTCCGGCTTACCCTGAAAATCGGGGATGAGACACTCGACCAGAATCGACGGGTCACGCTCTTTGATGGCCCGGATCGTCTCGGCGAAGTGGCCCGCGCCCTGGTCGGGCAGGTCGTCGCGGTCGACGCTGGTCAGGACCACGTAGTCCAGCCCGATTTCCGCGACGGCGTCGGCCACCTGCTGTGGCTCGTCGGGGTCCAGCGGGTCCATCCCGCCCGTCTCCACGTCACAGAAGTTACAGCCCCGCGAACAGCGGTCGCCCATCAACATGAACGTCGCCGTTCCCGGTCCGTCGCGCCCGCTCCAGCACTCCCCGAGGTTGGGGCAGTTGGCTTCCTCACAGACCGTATTGAGGTTTCGGTCCCGGAGCGTCTGTTTGATATCCGTGAACCGCTCGCCCGACGGTGGCCGCATCTTCAGCCAGTCAGGCTTGCGCGAACGACTCATTACCGGCAGTTAGGTTGGGTCGGTCAAAAACGTGCGGGGGTCGCGTGCTCTGTCACACCCCTTGTTGAACGCCGGTCGGGCGGTCAGGCGGCTCAGCCGAACCGACCGCCACCTGCGTACTCAGGGATATCAACGCTACTGCCCGCGTGCCCACCTCAGGCACGGCAGACAGCAAGCATATGTGCGGACATATCCACGACAGTTCGGTCCGTCTGGAGTTCGTCTACGAGCGCCTGAACACCGGCCTGCTCGTGTGCCGACAGGCCGGCAGCGGTCTCTCGGAGCGATGGAGCGGCGAGTACTGACGCCAGCCCCTCCAGTCCGACCAGCGTCTCGACGGTCACTCCGCCCACCTCTAACAGCGCCTCGAACTCATCGGCGCGGAAAAAATGGGTCTCGGTGAACGCCGCGTCGTGACCGAGCTGCGCCACGAACGAACGGTCGTAGTCGCCCGTTTCGGCGAGTTCGTCCGCGTGGACGAGGTGCTCCGACCTGCCGACCAGCGAGAGCACCAGCCAGTTGAGCCGCCCCATGACGGAGACGAACACCGGACTCCCGGCTTTTGTCACCCGGTGCAGCTCCCGCACGGCGGCTGCCCGTTCGTCAGCGTCGAGTATATGCGAAAGCGGCCCACCCAGACACAGCGTCGCGTCGAATACGTCCCGGTCAAACCCGAGGTCGCGCACGTCGCCCGCCTCGACGGCCACCCGCTCTTCGTACCCGTGCTCGGCGATTTTCTCCTGTGCGATAGCTCGCTGGCCCTTGCTGGGGTCGACAAGCGTGACATCGTATCCCTGTTCGGCCAGCCAGACGGCGTACCGGCCAGCACCGCCGCCCACGTCGAGAACGTGTCCCGTGTCGGGGAGGTTCGCTTCGAGCTGTGCAACGGTCCCCGACCACTCCAACTGCCCGTGTAGCGTGGCTGTCAGGCGGTCCCACTCGCTCTCGTCGTTCTCGTCGTAATAGTCCTCGGGGTCACTGATAGGCACACCTGCGCACTATCAGCCAGCTGAGTTAATTTTTTGCCAGGTGTGCTGGACACTCACACCGATGAACTGCACAGCGAAGCCAGAGAATGCATCCGCTTTTCACACACGTTCGCTCCCCCATAGAAACGCCTTTGCCGTCGCGGAACCGCGACTGTGACGTGTCATCCAGAACCGACAGCGAGCCGACTGTGGCGGTCGCGGAGGTGCTCCCCGAGTTTGCCGATGCCTTCCCGTTCGAGGAGTTCAACCGGATGCAGTCGGCGGCCCTGCCGGCCCTGCTGAACCGCGACGACAACATCGTCGTCAGCGCGCCGACGGCCAGCGGGAAGACCGCGCTGGCGGAACTGGCCATCTGCAAGACGCTCGCCGAGGACGGGACCGCGCTCTTTCTCGCACCGCTGCGCGCGCTCACCAACGAGAAGGAAAGCGAATGGGAGCGGTTCGAGGAGATGGGCTACTCCGTCTACGTTGTCACCGGTGAACGGGACCTGAACCCCCGCCGCGCCGAGCGGGCCGATATCCTCGTGATGACGCCGGAGAAGGCCGACTCGGCCACCCGGAAACACGAGACCAGCCGCTATTCGTTCATCACTGACGTGGACTGCTGTGTCATCGACGAGGTCCACCTGCTGGACTCGGACCGCCGGGGGGCGGTGCTCGAAGTCACCGTCTCGCGGCTCCGCCGGCTCTGTGACCCGCGCGTCGTGGCGTTGTCGGCGACGATGCCGAACATCGACGACGTGGCCGACTGGCTCGACGCGCCGGACGAGACGACCTTTGCTTTCGGCGAGAAGTACCGACCGGTCCCACTCAACGCCGACGTGAAGACCTACTCCCACGGCGAGAACGCCTTTGCCGACAAGTACCGTCGGCTGTACCGGGCACTTGACCTCGCCGAGCCACATATCCGCGAGGAGGGGCAAGCGCTCGTGTTCGTCTCCTCGCGCCAGGACACGGTGCAGGCCGCCAAGAAGGCTCGCGATGAGATTACCGAACGCGACATCCCCATGGGCGCACGCGGGGACTACGACTTTCACAACGACGCCGCCGACCTCTCGAACGATACGCTTCGCCAGTCCGTGCTCGACGGCGTAGGCTTTCACCACGCCGGCCTCGCGCGCGAGGACAAAAACAGGGTTGAGCAGTGGTTCAAGGAGGGGAAGATTCAGCTCCTCTTCTCGACCTCGACGCTTGCCTGGGGCGTGAACCTCCCCGCCCGCTGTGTCGTCATCCGCGATACCAAGCTCCACGACCCGCTCGAAGGCGAGGTCGATATGAGCCCGCTCGATGTGCTCCAGATGCTCGGTCGCGCGGGCCGGCCGGGCTATGACGACATGGGCTACGCCTGGGTCGTCTGTGACCGCTCGGACGCTGACAAGTACCGCCGCCTCCTCCGGGATGGCAAGGAAATCGAGTCCCGATTGGCGGCTGAACTCGACGCCCACCTGAACGCCGAGATCGCGCTGGGCACCATCGACGACGTGGACGACGTGATGGACTGGCTCGCCACGACATTTTACTACGCCCGCTCGCAGTCGGCCCCTGACGAGTACGACGCCGGCAGCGACCTCCGAAACCGAGTCAGCGACACGCTCTCGGCGCTCGTCGACGAGGGCTTTGTCGAGCAAGAGGGCCTCAACGTTGAGCCAACACGGCTCGGCCAGCTCGCCTCGAAGTTCTACCTCCGGCTCTCGACCGCACGCCGGTTCGCGGACGTCGCCGAACGCTGTCAAGACGCCGCCGACCCGGACTCCGCTGTCTCCGTGGATGCTGACGACCTGCTGACCGCGGTGGCCGGCGCAACTGAGTTCGACAGTGTCAGCGCCCGTTCCGACGAAGAGGACGCTGTCCACGCAGTTCTCGGGGACAGTGTCGACGACAGCCTCGACGCCGGCCAGCGCAAGGTGCTGGCCATCCTCCGCTCGGGTATGACCGGGACGACGCCGACAGAACTCAAAAGCGACGCGTGGGTCATCCGCCAAAACGCCCTGCGCCTGCTCGCGGCGATGCGGGAGTTCGTCGACACGCTTGGCCCGGCCCGCTACGCAAACCTCGCGTGTCGGGTCGAGGCCCGCGTCGAACACGGCATCAGCGCCGACGCTGTTGGGCTGACGGCCATCGATGGTGTTGCCAGCGGCCGCGCGGGCAA
>NZ_JAAOHT010000044.1:0-36901 GCF_011440255.1 Haloarcula sp. JP-Z28
GCCGCGTCCGTCCGCTCGCGCAGGCGGTCAAGAAATTCGTCGTCGTTCCGGAGCTCCGGGCCGGGGAGAATCTCGGCCGGCCCGAACGTGTACAGCTCTGTCAGCGCCTCGCCCGCGTCGGCGTCGTCCAGTTGCGTGACCTGAAACTGGCCCGTGGTCACGTCCGTCGCGGCGATACCGTAGGTGTCGCCGCCGTCCCTGCTGGCCTCCCGGACGACCGCGGCGAGGTACTGCGCCGACTCGTCGCCGGTCTCCAGATGCGTTCCGGGCGTAACGACCCGCGTTATTTCGCGAGCGTGGCCGTTCTCGGTCTCGTGCTGGTCGGCGATGGCGACCCGGTAGCCCCGCTCGACCAGCGCGGAGACGTACGGCGTCAGGTCGTCGACCGGAACCCCTGCCATCGGGTACGACGAGCCATGCGAGGATTTCTGGCTCACCTTCAGGTCGAGTTCGTCGGCGACGATCTCGGCGTCCTCGTCGAAAAACTCGTAGAAGTCGCCACACTGCATCGCCAGCAGGTCCGCGTCGGTCCCCTCCTTGAGCGTGAGGAATTCCCCGACGATTCCCGTCGCCTCTGTCATACACGTCCGTGTGGCCGTCCGCGGCGTAAGGATTGCGGGTCGGGAGAGCGTGGTCGCGGCCGCCGGGCGTGGCCAGTGAAGGGGCCACAGGCCGTAGGGCTGAGTATGAACGCAGCAGAGACTATCGCGGCCTACTACGCCGCGCTCCGGGCCGGCGAGCCGCTCGGCCCCTTTTTCGCCGATGACGCAGACCGCTCGGTGGTCAAGTTCGGAATCTCCGAACAATTGGTCGGGACCGACGCCATTAGAACGGGACTGCAGGACCAGACCGAGACGACGGCCGACTGGACTGTCGAGAGCCATGCGCTCCGGGTGACAGAACGCGAGGGCTACGCGTGGTTCAGCGACGACGTGGAACTGTGCTGGACCGGCACCGAGAGCGCGGTCCGTCACGAGTACGACACTCGCTGGAGCGGGGCCCTGGAAGCCACAGGCGGGGCACGCGAGTGGCAGTTCGTCGGGATGCACGTCAGCACTGCCGACGAGTTGGGGGAGTAGTGAGTTGCTATGCGTTGGCGAGCGTGGCGAAGACGAACTCGCTATCGCTCCCGAGAGGGTCCGTCGCAGTGACGGTCTCCGTGTCGGTGAAGCCGGCGTCGGCCAACTGGTCGAGCGTCGCCCGCCGACCCGGCGCTGAGAAGAACATCGACCCGCCCATCCAGCCGCGACGGACGGTCTCGAACTGGCCGCTCGGCAGTGTCATCAACACAGTGCCGCCCGGCCGGAGGACGCGGGCGAACTCCCGGTAGACTTCCGGGTGCTGGTCTCGCTGGACGTGAAAGACGGCGTGGTAGGCCGTGACGGCGTCCACGCTGTCGGTCGCAACCGGAAGCGCCGTCATGTCACCCTGCACGAGCCGGCTGTCCGGCACTGTCTCGGCGGCGAGGTTCAGACCCGCACGCGAGAAGTCCAGACCGACGCTGTTCGGCGGGAGGTTCGCAAGCGTCCGCGCGCCGTCACCACAGCCTACGTCGAGAACTGTCGGCGCTTCGGGGAGCCGTTCGAGCAAGTCCTCAAGCAGGGCTGCGTCCGACCCGGTCGGGTCGCGCCGTTCGGCGTAGGTCTCGGAGACACTGTCCCACGCGCGGCGAACCTCATTGCGGTCCATACGTCTTGTGAGGGCGCCACACGGTTATGCGTTCAGCCGGCCCGGGTTATTCCGATGACTCGCCGAGCGCGTCAATCGCCGCATCGAGCGTGAACTGTCCCTCGTAGAGGGCGCTGCCGACGACGACAGCGCCGGCCCCCGCTGACCGGAGCGCCAGCACGTCATCGATGGTCGCGACGCCGCCGCTGGCGATGACGGGGATATCGACGCTATCGACCAGACGACGAACTGGGTCCGTTCGCACCCCGTCGAGCTGTCCCTCCACGTCCACGTCGGTAAACAGGATGCCGCCGGCCCCCAGGTCGGCGTACCGCTCGGCGGCGTCGGCGGGGTCCAGCCCAGTGCCCTCGGTCCAGCCCGACACCACGACCTCACCGTCCTTCGCGTCGAGGCTCACGAGGACACTGCCGGGGTGTTCGTCGCTGATTTCGCCGACGATTTCCGGCGTCTCGACGGCGGCGGTCCCGAGGATGACGCGGTCCAGCCCGCGGTCAAGCAGCGACACGGCGTCCTCGGCGGTCCGGATACCGCCACCGAGTTGCACGTCCACGTCGGCTCCCACCGCGTCGAGGACGGCATCGATGGCCGCCGCGTTCTGTCGCTCGCCCTCGAACGCGCCGTCGAGGTCGACGAGATGGAGCGTCCGCGCCCCGGCGTCCACCCACCGCTGTGCGGCCTCGACCGGGTCGCCGTAGGTTTTCTCGGTGCCGCGTTCGCCGCCGACCAACTGGACCACCTGTCCGTCCTGCATGTCGACCGCGGGAACGACCTCGAACTCGGGGTACATGGCCGGTGGTCCGGTGGCAGCCGTCGAAAGCGTGTCGGTCCGAGACGTACGGGCGGCTGTCTGACCCAGTGTACCCCCATGCTTTTACGCTGTGATAGGAAAGGTCAGCTATGGTTATGGCAACATTCGTCCTCACACCGCTCGCCCGTCGGCTCGAAGCAGTCATGTTCGGGCGATACGAGCGCGAGTACCGACTGTTTGAACAGGCCGTGCTGGTCGTCGCTGTCGGGCTGGCGCTGGCCTGGGGACTGGCCGCGTTCGGTGTTCTACCGCTCGGTGCCGGGACGGAATCAATGCTTGCGACCGCTGCGAGCATCGCCATTTCGGCGTTCGTCGTTGTTGGTCTGCTACAGTTCCTCGTCCTTGCAAACGTCCTCGAGCGGACAAACGAGGATGTCGCTACCAAGGCCGCTGAACTCGAAGAGGCAGCCGAGCAACTGGAGACGACCGCCGAAGAACTGGAAACGACCGCTGACGAGGTCGAAAACGCCGCTGAAACGGTCGACGAGGCAGCCGAAGACGTCGAGCAGACAGCGGACGAAGTCGAGCAGACGGCCGACGAGGTGGAACAGACTGCGGGCGAAGTGGAAGAAACCGTCGACGAAGTCGAACAGACAGCCGAAGAGGTCGAGCAGACGGCCGACGAAGTCGAACAGACTGCGACCGAGACCGGCGATGATGACGCTGCCGAGAAGGTGACGGAAGTCAAAGACAAGACGACTGAGGTCAAGGACAAGACAACGGAAGTCAAAGACAAGACGACTGAGGTCAAGGACAAGGCGACGGAAGCGAAAGACAAGACGACTGAAGTGAAAGACAAGACGACCGAGGTCAAGGACAAGACCAGCGACGCGAAACAGACCGCTGAATCAGTCACCGACGAGGTCGAAGCGGCCAAGGAGACGGCGAGCGAGGTCGAGGAGACAGCGTCGGAAGTCGAAGAGACGGTGCCGGCTGACAACGGCGATGACGACCGCGACTGAGCGGCTGTGACGGCAGGCCATCGACTGGATGGTGGATGGTCGTACGGGATGCTCTGCGGTCTGTGATGACGAAACATTCCGACTCGAACCGTCTGACTCCGAGAGCGGTCACGAACGGTATTATTTAGACCCGTCAGGGTTTGCTGTTGGACATGGTCTCGATTCTCTTTGCTATCGGGCTTCTGGTTGCCATTTTCGTCGGTTTCAATATCGGTGGGTCATCGACCGGTGTCGCCTTTGGTCCGGCAGTGGGGTCGGACACGCTCTCGAAGGAGTGGGCCGCCGTCCTGATGTCGGCGTTCGCACTCCTCGGCGGGGCAACCATCGGAACGGAGGTCATCGATACGATGGGCGGTCGCATCGTCCCGAGCGGACAGTTTACTCTCATCGCGAGCGTTACCATTCTCTTTTTTGTTGGGCTCGCCCTGCTGGTCTCGAACCTCTTCGGGGTGCCGGCCTCGACCTCGATGACTGCCGTCGGTGCTATTGCCGGCCTCGGCGTTGCGACCGGCACTATCGACTGGACCGTGATGGGGCGTATCGTCTCGTGGTGGCTCGTCGCGCCTATCACTGCGTTCTGGCTGTCAGCAGTCGTTGGACGCTACCTCTACCCACATCTCGAAGTCAGGATAGCCTTCGAGAGCAAGGGGCCGGGCACGACGCGGCGTGAGCGGGTCGGGCAGTTTCTGGTCGTCGCTATCGGCTGTTATATGGCGTTTTCGGCGGGGGCGTCGAACGTCGCGAACGCCGTTGCACCCCTTGTTGGGAGCGGCGAGCTGGGCCTCTACCCAGGCGTTGCGCTCGCCGGTGGCGCTATCAGCATCGGTGCGTTCACTATCGCTCGCCGGACGCTCGATACGGTCGGGAATGACCTCACCGAACTTCCGATTCTTGCGGCGCTCATCGTCGAGACGGTGAGTGCGACAATCATCGGGTTGCTATCCTGGGCTGGCATCCCGGCGAGTCTGGCGGTCTCAGCGACGATGTGCGTCGTCGGTCTGGGGTGGGGTCGGGCTACCCGAACGACGTCACTGGCTGACGCAGCGGGCGCGGCCGTCACCGGTGCCGCCGCTGGCGGTGGAGGCGGGACCGTCACCGTCGACGCGCTGACGACCGACCGCGATGAAGCCGCGTGGTCGCCCCCGGGAGAGCGCGAAGTCCAACCGATCGGCCAGGAAGACCCGGAGTCAGTAACCTCGGCGGCAGACCTCTTCGACCCGGCGGCGACTGGCCGGGTTGTCATGCTCTGGATACTGACACCGTCGATTTCTGCCGTTTCGTCGTTTCTGGTGTTCCAGTACGTTCTCGCCTACTGACTGTCGGCTGTCCCGAGCTCAGGATATTCACTCCCGGGGGTATCGACAGTTGTTACTGACGGACTACCGACAGTATGTGGCACCACTGGGTCACGCGACCCCGGTCGTATGATGTGCTGGCGAAGGCGGTACCCTTTACCTGACGACGACAGTTGGTAGCGTATGGTCGAAGTTCTCTTTGCCCTCGGTGTTCTGGTGGCTATCTTCGTCGGCTTCAATATCGGGGGGTCGTCCACGGGTGTCGCGTTCGGGCCTGCGGTCGGGTCGAACACGCTTTCAAAACTCTCGGCGGCGGCCCTGATGACGATATTTGCGATGGCCGGCGGGCTCATCGTCGGCCCAGCTGTCGTCCAGAGCCTGGGCAGTGACCTTGTCGCCACGCAGTTCTCGCCGCTGATCAGCATCGTTGTCCTGTTTTTCATCGGCGTCGCGCTGTTCCTCTCGAACGTGGTCGGGGTTCCGGCGTCGACATCGATGACGGCCGTTGGCGCTATCGCCGGGCTAGGCCTCGCCCGCGGGACATTGAACGCCGCCCTGATGCTCGAAATCGTCTCGTGGTGGCTTGTCTCGCCGATTATCGCCTTCTGGGTCAGCGGCGTCATCGGGCGGTACTTCTACCCGACACTCGTTGAGTGGTTCGCCGTCTCACAGAGCGAAGGAGCGCTGCTGGATTTCGATCGGTCCGGTTCGATTCCGCGGCCGGGGCTCGGCGAGAATACGACGCAACGTGAGTTCGTCGGGACCGTCGTCGTCATCGGTATCGGCTGTTACATGGGCTTCTCGGCGGGGGCGTCGAACGTCGCCAACGCTGTTGCGCCCCTCGTTGGCAACGGCTCGCTGGAGTTGTACCCGGCTATTCTGCTCGGCGGCGGCGCTATCGGCCTCGGTGCGTTCACCATCGCTCGCCGGACGATGGACACGGTCGGCAACGACCTGACCGACCTCCCGCTGGTCGCTGCCATCGTTGTCGCGGCAGTCGCATCGACCATCGTCACCTTCCTCTCCGCGCTGGGTATCCCAGCGAGCTTCGTCATCATCGCCACGATGAGCATCGTCGGGCTCGGGTGGGGCCGTGCGACGCGAACGACGAGCCTCTCTGACACTGTGCAGGGCGAGGCACCCGTCGCATCCGTCGGTGCGCTGACCACCGACGCGGACGCAGCGGATGCGCCGACTGTCGGCGGCAAGAAAGGGACGCCGAAGCCGGCCGAGACCGAGCCCATCGGCGAGGAATCGCGCGAGGACATCCCGTCGGCGTCGGACCTGTTCGAGCCCGGCACGACTGCCAGAGTGATATTCCTCCAGAACGTCGTCCCCTCGATTGCGACGCTCGCGGCGTATCTGGTGTTCCGGTTTCTGCCCATCGCCTGAGGGGTAATCGGCCCCGAACAGCCGTCGTAAATTCTCGATGAATCCCCGCGCCGTCCCTCATTATTTTGCACGGCCTAAAACGGAAGGGCAAAGTCTAACAGGGCGGGGTTCAAACAATCAGGTGATGCCCACGGTAGAGTACCTTAACTACGAAGTAGTGGACGATAACGGCTGGGACATGTACGACGACGACGTCTTCGGAGAGGCGTCGGATATGGACCTCGACGACGAGGACTACGGGTCCCTTGACGTGAACGAAGGCGAGTACATCCTTGAGGCCGCCGAGGCACAGGGCTACGACTGGCCCTTCTCGTGCCGCGCCGGTGCCTGTGCGAACTGTGCCGCCATCGTTCTCGAAGGCGACATCGACATGGACATGCAGCAGATCCTCAGCGACGAGGAAGTCGAAGACAAGAACGTTCGCCTGACCTGTATCGGCAGCCCGGACGCCGACGAGGTCAAGATCGTCTACAACGCCAAGCATCTCGACTACCTGCAGAACCGCGTCATCTAACGCGGCTCCTGTAGCGCACTACGCTTTCTTCTCCCGGTAGCAACTGCTCAGGAGAACCGTCGTATCGGAACCATTAGGGGCACCCCTGTACTGCGTATAGCCGTGCTCGGGTCGATACCGGACCTGCTTCGACTGGTTGCCGTCCCGGTGTTTGGGTGGGCGGCCTACCGCGACGTGAAAACTCGCCGGGTGCCCAACCGGACCTGGACCCCACTTGCCGCGCTGGCGGTCGTCCTCCTGCTGTGGGACGCCTACACCGTCTGGACCGGCCCGACAGCGGTCGGCCAGCGGCTGTTTCTTATCAGGGTTGCAATCAGTCTCGGCTTCGTTATTCCGCTGTCGTACGGCTTCTGGCTCATCGGCGGCTTCGGCGGGGCCGATGCGAAGGCGTTCATGCTCATCGCCGTTCTCTTTCCCATCTATCCGGTGTACTACCTGCCCATGCCAAGCGTCGCGCTCCCGCTTCAGCAGACTGCTATCGGCGTCTTCTCGCTGACGGTCCTCTCGAACACCGTGCTTGCCGGTGTCGTCTATCCGCTGGCTGTCGCTGCCGGGAACCTCGCCCGGGGCCGGTTTTCGCTGGCGATGTTTATCGGGCGGCCCGTCGCCGCCACCGACGTCACCACAGAGTACGGCCGACTGCTCGAATCGCCTGACGGGTTCGACCGTGGCGGCCTCGACCTCGACGCGCTCCGGATGTACCTCCAGTGGCGCGGCTGCTCGCTCGCTGATATCCGTGCCGACCCAGCGCAGCATCGGCTTCCGACCTCCCTCCCGGCAGTCCCGAACGACCCCGGTGACGGGTCTCTGGCGACCGATGGCGGCGACTCGGCGTCCGGCGATGTGGCCGAACCGTCAGCGAACGACATCGGGGCCGATGGGATGGACCACCCCGACCAAATCGACGACCCATGGGGTGCCGAGCGGTTCCTTGACGATATCGACCACTCGGCCTACGGCACCTCACCCCAGCAGCTCCGTGATGGGCTGGACGTGCTGGTCGAACAGGACGAGGTGTGGATTTCGCCCGGGATTCCGTTCCTCGTCCCGATGTTCGCGGGGCTGGTCGTTTCACTCACCTACGGCGACGTGCTGTTCTCGCTGTTGCAGGCGGTCGGGCTGGCCTGACCGCTGACAGCAGAAGACCTATTTTGCGGACACACCTCGGCCCGAGTATGACCGACGTCGACCTCGCGTTCGACGAGCAGGAGTACATCCCGGCAGTCGCGCAGGACGCAGACTCCGGTGACGTGCTCATGCTTGCCTACGTCACCGAGGAAGCGCTCCGGAAGACCCGCGAGACGGGGGAGGCCCACTACTACTCGCGGAGCCGGGACGAACTCTGGCACAAGGGCGGGACGAGCGGCCACACGCAGGCCGTCGAAGAGGTGCGGGTCGACTGCGACGGGGACGCGCTGCTGTACATTGTCGACCAGACCGGCGGGGCCTGCCACACCGGTTACGAGTCCTGCTTCCACCGGACTGTCGACGGCGAGACGGTCGGTGAGCAAGTGTTCGAACCTGACGACGTGTACTGATGGCGCGATCCGATACTGAGATCGAAAGCGGTGCGGGACCCCCCGACGCCGTGGAACGACTCGAACAGGCCGCCGACGCGTACGCCCGGGCACACGAACGCGTTGATTCGGTTGGCGCAGACGCGCTCCGTGACTGCCGTGACATCTACCGCGAACTGTGGAACCTGCTCGAAAGCTACGACGGCCGAGCGACCGGTGGTGGCGACTTCGAGGCGTTCATGGAGTTTCAGGGCCGGGTCGGGACGCTGACCGACGACCTCTCCGAAGACCTGCCTGAACGGGATACCTTCGAAGAAATCGACGACTTCCTCCAGCAGCGGCGGCTCACCGAAAGCGACTTCGAGCAGGCCCGGGAGATGCTGTCTCCCATCGGCGACCTCGTCGGGCGACTTGACGAACTTGACGACGCACGCGAGCAGTACAAAAAAGCCCGAACGGACGCCGGCCGTCGACGCGACGAACTGAGCGACCGTATCGACGAGCTGGAACGCCTCCAGCGGCTCGGCGATGCCGACCTTGACGCGCCGGTCGAGCACCTTCGTGAGCCAATCGAGCGCTACAACGACGCCGTTACCGAGGCATTCACCGATTTTCGGCGCA
The DNA here is from genome assembly GCF_011440255.1 of Haloarcula sp. JP-Z28. Classification (NCBI taxonomy): domain Archaea; kingdom Methanobacteriati; phylum Methanobacteriota; class Halobacteria; order Halobacteriales; family Haloarculaceae; genus Haloarcula; species Haloarcula sp. JP-Z28. The sequence goes on from NZ_JAAOHT010000044.1 coordinate 8,799, forward strand.
ACACGCCCGCTAGAGACGCGCTGGCGGTTATCGAGCGAGCGGACGCGTACCCGCTGGTCGAGTTCCGGTCCCCACCCGCCGAACTGCTGACGTACGTTCGCGAGCACGACGCCGGGACCGAACCGATTCCGAAACTGCTGGAGTACGCCGACTACTCCGCCTCGAAACTGGACCACTACGTCGACGACGCCGCAGCGCTCCGCAGTGCTGTCGCCACCCGGCAGACGTATCTCCGGCGGCTTGACGCCGAGCCGGTGCGGGTCGACTGGCCGCCGCCATCGGCGACCGCTCTGCCATGGCTCTGCCGAGCGTACCGCTCGGTTGTTGCCCGCTTCGCGGATGAGTCGGTCGTCGCCGCGCTCCGGGAGGTGCGTGGACTCGCGGAGCGAGACGACTACGAGCGGCTCCGGGAGAGCGCTCTCGCTCGCTCGGAACTCACAGAAGCTGAGCGCGAACGGCTGGCAAGCGGTGCTGTCGAACAAGAACTGTCAGCTGCCCGCGAGGCCAGAGCGGCTATCGACGACGCGCTGGACACCTATTCGCCGCTGTAAGTATTCGTTTGCTGGGTCGCGCGGCTGACCATCGTTTCGGCGAGTTCCTCGGCGCGGTCAAGTGTGCGCGCTTCGGCGTAGACCCGGACGACGGGCTCCGTGCCAGACGGTCGAGCAAGTACCCAGCCGTCGCCGTAGTCGAGGCGGTAGCCGTCTGTCGTATCGAGGTCGGCCGTCGCCTCGTTCGCATGGGCCTCGATACCTTCGAGCATTGATTCGCGCTCTTCCTCGGTCTCGTATTCGAGGTTCCGACGGACGTTGTAGTAGTCGTCGTAGTCCGCGGCGACCTCGCTTGCAGGCCGGTCAGCGACGAGTTCGAGGAACTTCGCGGCGGTGAACGCGCCGTCTCTGGCGATGCGGTAGTCGGGAAAGAGAATGCCGCCGTTGCCTTCGCCGGCAATCGCGACGTGGGTCCCCTCGTTTTGCAGTTTGCGGATGCGGCTGACGATGTACGTCGAGCCGATGGGAGTAAGCGAGAGGGTCGCGCCGGCGTCTTCGACGACGTCGACCAGCCGCTGGGAGGCGTTGACGGCCGAGACGACGCCGTCGCCGGCCTCGATTTTCGCCGCCGCGAGCGCGGCCAGCGCGGCGTCACCTTCGATGTGTGTTCCGGTCTCGTCGACGAACATCCCGCGGTCGGCGTCGCCGTCGTGGGCAAAGCCGAGGTCGGCGTCGGTCGCGCGGACGAACGCCCGCAGGTCTTCGAGGTTCTCGGCGACGGGTTCGGGGTCACGGCCGGGGAAGTGGCCGTCGGGCTGGGTGTTGACGGTGTGGACTTCACAGCCGAGTTCGCGGAACAGGTCGGGGCTTGTAAGAGAGCCAGCTCCGTGGCCGGAGTCGACGACGATAGTGAGGTCGGCGTCGGCGATTCGGTCGCGGTCGACGGCAGCAAGCACCTGCTCGCGGTATCGGCGGCGGGCGCTCTCGATGGCGGTGTCCGACCCGACTGTCTCCCAGTCTGCGTAGTTTGGAGTGTCGTCCCGGAGCGACTGCTCGACGCGGTCGAGCGTGCTCCGTGTCAGTTCAACCCCGTCGGCGCCGATGAGCTTCACGCCGTTGTACGCGGCCGGATTGTGGCTCGCAGTAATCATTACGCCCGGGACCGCCTCACGCTCGCAGTAGGCCTGCAGTCCCGGCGTCGGCACGACGCCGAGGCGGTCGACATCGAACCCGACGGCCGTCAGCCCGCTGGTCGCGGCGTTGATGAACGTCCGCCCGGTCGTCCGCGTGTCCCGGGCGATCGCCACGCGGTCGTGGTCGTCACGCCAGACGTCCCCGGCGGCCTGTGCAACCCGAAGGACGTACCGCGGTGTCAGCTCATCGCCCGCGACACCTCGGACGCCGCTCGACCCGAACACTTGCATTCGAGCGAGTGTCTGAGGCGGAAGGGCTTAGGAATGTCGCTGTCTGAATCCAACAGTCATTAGCCCCGTGACCGTCCAGTGAGCGTATGGCAAACGACGAACTCATCGCGGCGCTGCGAGACGCTGACGCCGTCAAATTCGGAGAGTTCGAGCTCTCCCACGGCGGCACGTCGAACTACTACGTCGACAAGTACGTCTTCGAGACAAATCCCGACTGTCTGGACCTCATCGCCGGGGCCTTCGCCGAGCGTATCGCCGAGTGGGACACGGACGCCACGCTCGCCGGCGTCGCCCTCGGCGCGGTCCCGCTGGTCGCGGTCACCAGTGTCGAAACCGACATTCCATACGTCATCGCCCGCAAGCAGGCCAAGGAGTACGGGACGGGCAACCGAATCGAGGGCGACCTGACCGACGGCGAGGAGGTCATCATCCTCGAAGACATCGCCACGACCGGCCAGAGCGCGGTCGATGCCGCCGAGGCGCTCCGCGAGGCCGGTGCGGTCGTCAACCGCGTGCTCGTCGTCGTCGACCGCGAGGAAGGAGCCAGCGAGAACCTCGTCGACCACGACCTCGAACTCTCCTCGCTCGTGACCGCCTCTGACCTGCTTGCCGACGCGCCCGACGACATCGACGTGTAGCGCTGGCCGGAACGCTTTCGCCCCTGCACAGCCGGGACACACCACCGATGTGTTCTTGACGCTGGCTCGCCTACACGTGGGTGCAATGGCCAATCTCGAACTCTACGAACTCGAAGGCTGTCCGTACTGCGCGAAGGTAACGAAGAAACTCGACGAACTCGGGCTCGACTACGAATCCCACATGGTCCCACGGTCCCACGGCGAGCGGACCGAAGTGAAGGAGGTCTCTGGCCAGACCGGTGTTCCGGTACTCATTGACGAGGACAACGGCGTCGACGGGATGCCTGAATCCGACGACATCGTCGAATATCTCGAAAAGACGTACGGACAGTAGACCCGGCGCTTGCGGTGGTTCTCGTTTTTACTTGGCAGCAACGACGGTAAGCGACCGCTCAGGCGACTTCCTCGCGGTCCTCGCCGCGCTCCATAATGAGGTCGCGCAGGTCGATGGCGTCCTCGATGTTCTCCATCTCTTCCTTTTCGATGAGCGCGGTCCCCTCGACGGACTCCCGTCGGAGCTCGTCGACGACGTACACCGACCGGGTCCGGGTCACTTCACCGACAGAGGACATGATTCGGGCCCGTTTCTCGGCCGTTTCGGTGAACGCCGAGTGGCCGGCAAGGACCTGCCCGTGCTCGTCGTCGCTCTCGTTGACGCTCTTGAACGGCGCGCGGTCCGTCGGGTGGACCTCGAAGCCGATACGGGTGAACACCGTCACAATCGGCTCGTCCTCCGGTGCGACATCGGGGTCGTCCGGTGTCGGCTCATCATCACGGACTTCCTCGGCGCCTTCGAGGACGCTCACCGGCGATGTCAGCGGGGCGTCGAATAGGTCTTCGAGTTCGGCGGCTACCTCGACGGAGGCGTCCATTCCGTCCTCGTATTTTGAGACCGTCCGCCGGGAGACGCCCAGTTCCTTCGCCAAGCGGCCCAGCGACCAGTCGCGGTCCTCGCGCACGTCGGCGAGAATTTCGGAGTCGATGTTGACGTAGAGTCCGCCCGGGGCGGCGTAGATGAGTGGCGGGACCTCCTCGACGAACAGGTCCATCGCGGTGTCGGGTGACAGCACGGGAACGCCGTGCCGGAAGTAGACGACACCGGGTTTCAGTTCCTCGTCGCGCGTTCGGAGGCCGATCACGATCGGGGTGGCATTCAGATATGTGCCCAGTCGCCGCATCTCGCCCCCGGTCTGTGCATCGAAGGCGTCGATGTTGCCCAGTATCTTCAGGAGCAACACGTCCTCACCGCGACGGGCAGCGATGTCGAAACTCTTCGGACGAATCGCACAGCGGTCGCTGACGAGGAAGCCAGCGTCTTCGAGCATCGCCATGACGTTTTCCACCAGCGCCGACCGTGACATAGTACTCTGTACCTCTACTGAGTCTAGCCCGCTCACCCATTATATGTATTGCGCCGTTCGTTGAGGTTTCAGGCCCGAAACTGGGACGTGACGAAAGGGGTTTGACTGTTTCGGGGCTACAGGCGCCTGTGACTGTCGTCGGCCTCGATGATACGGACTCGCGCGAACGGGGAATGTGTACGACCTACGCCGCCGCCACGCTCGCCGAGTCGATCCGGAACGCCGGAGGGACCGTCGAGCGACTGCTCCTCGTCCGGCTGAACCCCGCTGTCGAACACAAGACCCGCGGGAACGCGGCGCTGGCGGTGCATACGGACCTCGATGCCGATACAGCGCTTGGACTGGCCGAGGACGTGCTCGACATGGCTGAAACCGATGACCCACGGACCAATCCCGGCGCTATCGTCGCTGACTGCGACCCTGAAGATGTCCCGCCGCAGGTCGCAACGTTCGCCCGCGAGACCATCCGGTCGATACAGGACCCGATGGCCGCGACGACGCTAGCTGACGTGGTCGGGTTCGCTCGCTGCCAGCGGGGCAACGGCCGCGGACTCGTCGGTGCGCTCGCGGCGGTTGGTGCCTGGGCCGCGCTATCGGACTGGACGTACGAACATATCGCCTACCGGGAGCGAGACCGGTGGGGCACTGAGCGAGCGGTCGACAGCGAGAGCGTCCGCGCGGCGGCTGAGGAGTACTATCCCGAGGTGTGGGACACTGTGGACCGTGCATCGGGCTATCCGGTCTGCGTGCCGCGGACGCCGTGTCCGATTCTCTACGGGATTCGCGGCGACGACCCGACCGCCTGTCGCGCCGTCGCCGACGCAATCGACAGCGAACCCATCGCTCGCCGAGCGACGTTCGTGACGAATCAGGGAACCGACGTACATCTACAGGACGCGTCCCTCGACGCGGTCACGGCCGACAGCGCCTACCGTGTCACCGGCACCGTGGTTGAGGCTTCTGAAACCCGAGCGGGGGGACACGTGTTTCTCACGCTCGAAGGCGACGGCGCGACCCTCGACTGTGCGGCCTTCGAGCCAACAAAGGGCTTTCGCAACCGGGTCCGCTCGCTTAAAGCCGGCGACCGAATCACTGCCTGTGGTGAAGTGACTGATGGCACACTCAAACTGGAGAAGTTCGCGGTCCGTGACCTCGTTCGGACGGAAGCCGTTACGCCGGACTGCCCGGACTGTGGCCGGTCGATGAAATCCGCCGGCCGGAACCAGGGCTATCGGTGTCGGGACTGCGGGACCAGTGCTGACGGCAAGACTGCGCAGTCCATTGAGCGGGGGCTGGAACGCGGATGGTACGAAGTCCCGCCGGTCGCCCGCCGTCACATCGCGAAGCCGCTGGTCCGTGGCGGATTCGACGCGCCCACGCACCCGTCTCGCTGAGACGGAATGCTGTCTGGAAGTACCGGTCTGAATCGACCCCGGGGCCGACACTATCCGGAAATAGGCTCTAACAATTCGCACGCGCCGTGACCTCGTCGTGTACACTTCTCACATAGCGACCGAGCGCGGCTCTGTTTCTCTCTGCTATCTGGTTCGGACTGGCTACCAGTCAGTAAGCACCACGAATATTCCAGTAATAGGGGGATATATCCCGATTTAGACTACGGATAACAATATTGCAATACTGTTATCTGCGGCCATGTGCCCTGAGCGGTCAGATGCCCAGCAGCAAAATACGACGGACGGCGACGCCGCCGAGAAACTATTGACTGTCGAACACGAGCCGGCTGCGGGTGGCGGCCAGCGTTCAATCCTGTATCCGCCCAATAGCACAGGCTCCGAACTGGAAGCAAACTGGCTGGCCGTTTCGTCTGACCTTCTCGTTTCTCTCGACGACGTTCAGTAGCCCTTACACCCGATAACCGACAGGTAACAATAATAACACCTGTCGTGAATCGGAACATGGACTCCGATACCCGGTCGACGAGCGAGGTGACGGCGGCGACTGACGCTGACGATGGCACGCTGCCTGCCGTGGTACGCTCCCGTCCCGACGGCAGCGAGCGACTCATCTGCTACGCGCCAGATGTCGACACGACAGACGTAGAGAAGCAGTGGCTTTCTGTCGATGCCGACTTCGCGGTATCGACACTGCTGATGCGTTAATCGTTTCGCCCGGTCAACGCTACAACGACGTCGTCACCGTCCTGGAGTTCTCCTCGCTCTCTGAACTCGGGTAGCGCCGCTGTCGCCGTCGCACACGTCGGCTCGACGTGAAACCCTGCTGCACCGAGCCGGTCGCGTTCGCGCTCCGTTGCCGCCGCGGAGACGGCGACGGCGGCACCATCGGTCTCGTCGATAGCGTGCTGGATTTGCCGGCCGCGTGGTGGGTCCCGGATGTGGATCCCGTCGGCGAGGTCGTTGGCGGCAGCGTCGTCCGGCACAGTCCCGCCCTCGTCATCGTCGGCGATGGGACTGTACCCGACCGCTTGCGTTCCCAGTATGCGCGGGATAGCGTCTGTCCATCCAGCTTGCTCCAACGCCTGAAATCCACGGTAGAGACCGAGAAACAGCGTCCCGTGACCAAGCGGCGTGACGACGGCGTCCGGAACGCTCCAGTCACGCTGGGCGGCGATTTCGTAGGCAGCCGTCGCTGTCCCGGCGAAGAAAGCGGGATTCCAGGCGTGGCTGGCATACCACCCTGCCCCGTCCTCCACAGCGTCGATACAGGCTTCGGTTACGGACTCTCTACTCCCCTCAACCCGGACGACATCGGCCCCGGTTCGTTCGATGCGGCGAACCTTCGCGTCCTTCGCGCTCGCGGGGACGTATATCTCCGCGTCCAGCCCCGCTCGCGCCGCGTAGGATGCGACCGCCAACCCGGCGTTGCCCGAGGAGTCTTCGAGCACGCGGTCGGCCCCAACTTCGAGCGCTTCGGCGATAACCGTCGCCGCGCCGCGGTCCTTGAAACTCCCCGTCGGGTAGAGTGATTCCAGTTTGAACGTGGCGTCCCACCCGGGCGCGTCGACCAGCGGTGTCCAGCCTTCGCCGAGACTGACTCGCTCGTCCATCGGGAGGAACTCGGCGAAGTCCCAGACGCCGCTGGTCCGTGAGAACTGCCCCGGTTGGCTGTCGGGCAGCGGCTGCATGGCGTAGTCAAGCGGTGCTTCGCAAGAACACCGCCAAGGTTCCGCACGCGGATACTCCCGGTCGCAGACGCTACAGGTGCGCATAGGGGTACTGGGGCACTGCCCGTTCAAAAACTGGCGGCATCTTCGGTCGAAGTCGTCGGTGTCTGTGGCCGCGGCGGAGTGCGCAGAGCGGCGGAGCGAACACAGCGGTGGCCGGGCGGCCGCTCCGTCGGCCGCCACGGGGAAAGGCAGGTTTGCGGGCGGACATACGCGGCGTTCTGTGCCAGTGAGCAGCGGGCGGTGCCCACAGCGGCCCGTTGCGCCGCAAGGACACCCCTGCAATAGAAAGTGGTTCTCAGTAGGTATCGATGTTCGTCCCGACCGAGCAGACGTACTCGCCCGTTGCGACCTGTGGGAGCCGGCGCGCACGCCAGAATACGCCACTGGAGTCGGCAGTGATTTCCGCCTTCGGATCGCCGAACACGTCGGTCACTTCAAACAGCGTCTCGCCACGGGCGACGCGGTCACCGAGGTCGGGCTTGAAATCGATGAGGCCGCCGACTGGAGAGCCATACTGTTCGAACCCGGTAGCGCGGGTCTGCGGGCGCGTGTCGTAGTGGCCATCGAGGAAGCCGTAGTGGTGCAGGACGTTGAAGACGCCGTCGACGCCCCGTTGGATGGAGTCCTCGTCCCAGCCGACACAGCCGCCGAGTTCGGGGTCGATTGTTGGCACGCCCTCGTCCGGGGCAGCGCGGGCCAGCTGTCCGTCGGGGCCTTTCTGGTCGAGGATGTAGCCACAGCCGAACACTTTGGCGAGTTCGAGACACTCCTCGTGGAGGCGGTGGCGGGTGCCACACCGGACCCGCACCTCGTCGATCATCTGCGAGGTTGAGCCCTGATGCAGGTCGAGCACGTAATCTGCGCTGATGGCGGCGTTGAACGTCGCCGCAGCGATGCGCTCGCTTGAGGTCCCTGTCTTGTCGCCCGGATACGCCCGATTCATCTTCGTGTCGTCGACCGGGTTGCGGTGCTCGGCGACCTGAAACGCGTGGTAGTTGACGACGCCACAGACCAGAATCGTCCCCGATAGCTCCATCGGGTCGAGCTGTGGGAGCGTCCGCTGGATGACGCCGACACCGTTCAGTTCGTCACCGTCGCTGGCCGCCTGGATGTAGAGCGTCCGTCCGTCGTCGATACCGTTGACGACGGCGACCGGTAGCCCGAACGTCGACCCGTCGCGGGTCTCACCGACCTCCAGCCGCCCCGTGTCTTTTTCACCGGGGGCGGCGGTCGCCGTACCGAAAGTAACCATTGTTCTCACGTTTGCCTTGGGAGCCTTTACTGGTTCGGATTTCGCCAACAGTTGCGCCGGACCGACGGCATCTTGGGGCCGCCGACCCTACCAGTCGGTGTGTCCCAGTCCGAGCCACAGAGCGGCAAAGCGGCGATGGTCGCGGCGCTGAACGTACCACGCAACGCGAAAATCGGCTTCGTGCTCGCTGGCCTGTTCACGGCGGGGCTGTTCGCCCTGTTCGTCCTGCCGGGAGCCCAGCGACCGATTGGATTCTACGTGGCGCTGGCGTTCGTCCTCGCGACATCGCTGGGCGGGCTGCTGACAGCGCTGTTTACGGCCGTCTCGGCCGTGCGACTCGCCAGACAGTAGATAACGCTATGCGCTCTTTGTCAGGTCCGTAAGCCGGTCGCCGCCGGTTCGAGTCCCCTTCGCGATGAGTACATCGCCCGTCTGAATCTGTGTTTCCGGGCCGGGCGAAACGACCCAGTCACCCCCCTCGCGTCCGGTCCGCTCGCTCTCCCCGGCGCCGCGCCGTATCGCGATGATTCGCATGCCTGTCGCTGTCTTGACCTCCGCGTCGCCGATGGTCGTTCCCGCGAGGTCGCTGTCGGGGTACACTGTGGTCCGGACGATGACCTCGTCGGACTCCTGTACGGCCTCGGCGACGACCGGATGCGTCGATAGCCCCCGCAGGACGCCTTCGCTCATCTCCAGTGCGGCGTCAGAGATGACCTCAGTCGACCGGGCCAGATGGACAAGCCCTCGCAGGGAGACGGGATCGTCGATGTCGGCGGCAGCCCGGAGCGTCCAGGCCTCGAACCGTGACTGCAGCGCGTCGACCTCGGCTTCGAGTTCGACGACTTCCTCGGCGACCTCCGTGCTGTCGAACAGGACTGCACCATAGGCCAGGTCGACGGCCAACTCGCCCATGTCTTTCATCAGGACGATGGAGTCAACGGCTCGTTCGAGGTCGCGGACGCCTCCTTCCGGCGGCTCCGGCGGTTCGTACACCTCGCCCGTCGCGTTCTGATACACCTCGGCGATACCGTCCTCCGGTCCCCGGAACAGCACCACGTCGCCCGCTTCGAGGCGCGTTTCCCGCTCGGGGTTGAGCAACCAGTTCCCCTGCCGACGAATCGCCAGCGCGCGGACCCCTGTTTCGGTTTCGAGGTTCAGACCGCCCAGTGTCTCGCCGGCCAGCGCGGATTCAGAACTGATTGTCGCCCGCACGAGCGTCTCGACAGCCTCGGGCAGGGCCGCCCGCATTGTATCCGGCAGGCCGATGTCCTCTAGCACTATTTTGGCGATGTCGCCAGCGGCGTCGCTGATTTTCTCCGCGGCCCCAACCATTCCCAGAACCGGGGCGAGCGATTCTGCGTCCGCCGTCGACCGGCAGGCCATCAGGAGACTCATGCGTGCGCGCAACTGGAGCACGTCCATTTTCTCCTCTAATTCCAGCACCTCCGCAGCCACGTCGTCGCTACCCAGCAGGACAGCCGAGTACGAGAGGTCAATGAGCAACTCGGCGGTGTCTTTCATCTCGGCCAGCACCTGCTTGACGCTGACCGGTTCGTACTCGACCGTCCCTGTCGGGTCCATAGCCGCCGATTCGATGGCCCCGAGCAAAAACGTTCCTCACTGTGGGGCGAGATAGCGCGCCCCGATATGGGGCGTGACTGGCCGTTTGCACACTACTATGGGTGATGTGTTGGAACACCGCCCCGGATTTGACGGGAAGCTGCTGGACAGTCGTCCAATAACTGTTCTCTGACATTGTGCCACACACGCTCAGAAAGAAAATGTTTTTCCCGGAAGGTAGGGAACTGATTGCGTATGTCCGACGACCTCAAGAAGGGACTCGAGGGTGTCATCGTCGCCGAGTCCGAACTCAGCGTTATCGACGGCGACGCTGGCAAACTCGTGTATCGGGGGTACACCATCGAGGACCTCGCGAAGGGTGCCAGCTATGAAGAGGTGCTGTACCTGCTCTGGCACGGCCACCTGCCGAACCGGGACGAACTCTCCGAGTTCAAGCAGGCGATGGTGGACGCACGCGGTGTGGACGACGACGTCATCTCGACTGTGAGACAGCTCGCCGAAGCAGACGAGAACCCGATGGCAGCGCTCCGGACTGCGGTGTCGATGCTCTCTGCGTTCGACCCTGCGCCCGAGGACGCCGAACCGACCGACGAGATGGTCAATCTCGAAACTGGGCGACGGATCACGGCCAAAATCCCGACGATCATCGCGGCATTCACCCGCATCCGCGACGGCAAGGAGCCTGTCGAGCCCCACGACGGCCTCGACCACGCGGCGAATTTCCTCTACATGCTCAATGGTGAGGAGCCAGACGACGTGCTCGCCGACGTGTTCGACCAGGCGCTCGTGCTCCACGCCGACCACGGCCTCAACGCTTCGACGTTCTCGGCTATCACGACGGCGTCGACGCTGTCGGACGTTCACAGTGCGGTCACCTCCGCTATCGGGACGCTGAAAGGACCGCTCCACGGCGGGGCGAATCAGGACGTGATGGAGATGCTAAAGGAGGTTGACGACGCCGAATCCGACCCGCTCGACTGGGTCAAAAACGCCCTCGACGAGGGCCGCCGTGTCTCCGGCTTCGGCCACCGTGTCTACAACGTCAAGGACCCGCGCGCGAATATCCTCGGCGAGCGCTCGAAGGAACTCGGCGAGGCCGCCGGGACGCTCAAGTGGTACGAGATGTCGACCACCATCGAGGACTACCTCATGGAAGAGAAAGGGCTGGCCCCCAACGTCGACTTCTACTCGGCGTCGACGTACTACCAGATGGGCATCCCCATCGACATCTACACCCCCATCTTCGCGATGTCCCGCGTCGGCGGCTGGGTCGCCCACGTCTTCGAGTACATCGAGGACAACCGCCTGATCCGCCCGCGTGCCCGCTACGTCGGCAAGAACACCGACGAGACGGAGTTCGTGCCGCTGGACGAGCGATAGGCCCGCTACCGTTACTGTTCGTCTGAAGAGTGGATTACTGATGGCCGTGAGCGCGTTTCATCGCGCGAACCGGGGAAGGGCAGGGCGGCCAGTATCCGGCGGCGACGCCGCCGGTTCCCGGAATCAGCACAAGCTGCATCTCCTGTCGAGTCTCTCCAATATCGAACGTTGTGGTAACGGACGCGTAGTGACTGTCCGCGAACGGAGTGAGCGGTTCACCGAACGCGAGCGTAGCGAGCGTTCGGCCTTTTTCGCCACCGAAAGACTCGCCAGGCTCGTCTTTCGAGCCTTGCTTTGCTCCGCTCAACAAGACCACGTTTTTGCGCCGAGGGGTGCGCGAAGCGCACCCGAGGCCGAAAAAGGTGGCTAGCCAAACACTGACTTGAACCGCGTCACGCCGTCGTCGGTGCCGGCGATGACGAGCTTATCAGTCGGTTCAATAGTCACGCCAGGACTGAGGTCGGTGATGACAGCGCCGTTGCGCTCGATGGCGACGACCGTACAGCCCGTCCGTGAGCGGACATCGGCCTCGCCGATCGTCGTATTTCCGAGGCCGTTAGCGGCGACGCGGATGACTTCGACTTGCTGGTCCATCGAGATAACGTCCTCGTCTTCGAGAATTGTGGAGGCGAGCATCCGGCCACTGACTGTCGACAGCGCGAGGACGTAGTCAGCGCCTGCCCGGTACATCTTCTGGACGTTCTCGCTTTCCTCGGCGCGGGCGATGATTTCGACGTCTGGGTTGAGATCACGGATAACAAGCGTCGCGAACTCGGTATCGGTGTCCGCCGACAGGGCGAGAATAACCGTCCTGGCTGTGCCGACACCAGCGTGACGTAGCTCTTCGGGATCTGTGGCGTCGCCGACAACGTCGACCCCCGGCTCGTCAGCCTGGTCGAGCACCGTATGCGGCACTCCGGCGTTCGTAAGCGCCGACGTAATCGTCTGGCCGACCTCGCCAGCACCGATGATAACCGTTTCCCCGCGGCGGAAGCCACGCACGCTGGAGAGGGTCATCTGCTTGAGCTGCTCCAGTTGGGACTCGGTCCCCGAGACCAGTAGGACCGTACTGCCGTCGAGTTCAGCGTCGGGGTCGGGTGGACTCACGAACTGGCCGCGGAACCACGCGCCGATGACGTTGACGCCGGTCTGCTCGCGGATGCCGCTGTCGGCCAGCGTCGTCCCGACGAGGTCGCTCCCGCGGTGGATCGGCAGTTCGGCGATGTCGAAGTCCTCGCCGATTTCTATTGAGTCCCCGAGCGTCGTCGAGACGCCGGTCGTGACCTTGCTCGCGAGGCTCTCACCGAGCAGTCCACGCGGCGACAGGACGGCGTCGGCGCCGGCGAGGTCGTGATACTTCGCGCGGTCGGGCTCCTTGACGACGCTGATAGTCTGAACGGACTCGTCGACCTCGCGGGCGGTGAGGATGATGCTGGTGTTCACCTGGTCGGAGGCGTCAGCGACGAGTGCGCGAGCGGACGACAGATGGGCTCGTTCGAGTCCATCGACGGACTGTGGGTCGGCGTGGATGACGTAGTACCCGTCTTCATAGAGGTCGTTGGCCAGGTCCCGGTCTGGTTCGACGATGACGTAGTCAACGTCCCAGGTGTCGAGTTCGGTGACGAGCGTCTCACCGCGGGGGGAGAACTGACAGATGACGACGTGGTCGCTGAGGCCGTTTTCGACGGTGTTCGGGGCCTTCGTCGCCATCGCCTCTTCGAACAGCGGAAACAGCAACACCGGCAACGCGAGAAAGATGAGCACGACGCCGGTGATGTCCATCACGATGACGAGCAGCCGCATCTCCGTGGTGCTCCATGGCGCGTCCGAGCCGTACCCGGTCGTAGTGAACGTTTCGACCACGACACGAAGCGACCGGAGGAACGGTTGCGGGTTGTTTTCGAACACTGCCATTCCGTAGTCGTATGCGAACGCATACCCCAGAATGATGCCGCCAAGCGCGACGATATACAGCAGCGTCCGTCGCAGCCAGGTATCCATCTACTACTTTCTGGGATACCGAGTGTAAAACAGTTCTGTCCGGCTAGCGAACTCCACCTCATGGGACGAGCAGTAGCGGTGTGCAACTGTATCCGACTGCTGTCTTGAACTTTCACTTTCACCGCGCTACGACGGGATTTAAGTCAATCGCGTTCGTTCTCCCGCGTGCAGTCACACGCTCCCCCCTTTCCGTTTCAGGACACTACCCGGGTAGTTGCGACTGTCCCAGCCGTCGCGACCGCATAGTCGGCCCACAGTATAACATGGTCCGGTGAATAGCCACTCCCATGCTCTCATTTGAGGATGTCCTCGCGGCACAGGACACCGTCTCCGAGACGGCCAGACACACACCGCTTGATTACTCGCACACGTTTTCGGCGATGACGGGCGCGGATATCCATCTCAAACTCGAACTGTTCCAGCGTACGGGGTCGTTCAAGATACGGGGTGCGACCAACCGTATCGCGTCGCTTTCAGATGCTGAACGGGAGGCTGGCGTCGTCACAGCGAGCGCCGGCAACCACGCTCAGGGGGTCGCGCTGGCCGCCACGCGAATCGGCGTCGACTCGAAGATTGTGATGCCGGAGCGGGCCCCGGTATCGAAAGTGAAGGCCACCCGGAGCTACGGCGGTAACGTGGTCCTTCACGGTCGGGACTACGACGCGGCCGCCGAACACGCCCACGAACTCGAACGCGAGGAGGGCCGGACATACGTCCATGCCTTCGACGACGAGAAAGTGATGGCAGGGCAGGGGACCATCGGACTGGAGATCTACGAGGACCTCCCCGGCGTTGATACGGTCGTCGTCCCTATCGGCGGCGGCGGACTTATCAGTGGCATCGCCGCGGCGCTCAAAGGCAAGGACGAACGTATCCGCGTCATCGGCGTGCAGGCCGAGGGAGCGTCCAGCGTGGCCGAATCCCTGGAGAAGGGCCACCGCATCGAGCGTGACAGCGTCGAAACTATCGCCGACGGTATCGCCACCCGCACTGTCGGCGAGCAGACGTTCGAGGTCATCAGCGACCGCGTCGACGAGGTCGTGACGGTGTCGGACTCGGAAATCGCAGTCGCGCTGACGACACTGTTAGAGCGCTCGAAAACGCTTGCCGAGGGCGCGGGTGCCGTCGCGCTGGCTGCCGTCATGGAAGAGAAGTTCGACTTCGAGGACGACGAGACGATCGTTCCCGCGCTGTGTGGCGGGAACATCGACCTGAACACCCTGACCAACGTCATCATGCGCGGCCTCGTTGAGACTGGCCGGTATCTCAAAATCCGGACCGTCCTTCAGGATCGGCCCGGCGCGCTGGAAGAGCTCGTCGAGGTCCTGTCACGCGAGCAGGTCAACATCTACGGCATCGAGCACGACCGGACCAGTCGCGACGTGGCGATGAGTTCGGCCGAGGTCGAACTGGACCTGGAGACCCGCGGCCACGACCACGTCGCCGAACTCATCGACGCGCTCACCGACGAGGGGTATGAGGTCGACGTGCTCGTCTGACTGTTCCGCTCGATGCACCAGATGGCCTGCATATGAAAGCTCTGTTGGGCCAATAGAACCTGACGTATCAGTTCCCGCGCCATAGTGACCCAGCGGGACCGCTTCCGACCGGTTCCACTACACACTGCCCCGCCCTCGCAAGCACAACACTGGCGCTGCAACGGCCAGAACAGGTGTGTATGTCAGCACTGGCATCGCTGCACACTAATACTGCGCTCCAGCTTTCCCGACATCCCCGTAACCGGTGGTATGGATGGTAGCGCTCCCGTTCGCTGCGCCATCGACTGTGACCGTGCCGCTGCAGTCCGGTGGCGGGCTGTTGTACTACGCGGTCGTCTTGGTGATTCTCGCCGTCGTCGCTGGGATTGCCGGGTTCCGTGGCATCGCCGGGCTGAGCTTCCGCGTCGCGAAGTTCCTCATCGTCATCTTCCTCGTGCTGGCGCTCGTCACGTTCCTGCTCTGATTCCGGCGATGTTTTAGCCACAGCGACCACCGTTTCGTGTATGGGATGGCCTGCACGTACAGTACCTGCCGACACAACAGCACGGAGCGGAGGGCGCTGATGGACCCGCGAACGAAGGCCAGTCTCCTGTGGGGCGTCGTCGGGGGCCTCGCGTTTCTGGTTCTGATTCAGGGCTACGAACTGCTGGCCGGGGTACCGGTGTCGATACCGGCCAAAGCTGGTGTCGCCGTAGCTGTCGGTGTTGGGGCGACGCTCACTTCATACCGCATGCAACCGCGGCTGTTCGGAAACGAAAGCCCTTAATCGCCCGCCCTCACACTTTCGAAGTACGTGCCAGAATGGCCGAATCTGGTAAGGCGCACGCCTGGAAAGCGTGTTCCCATTTGGGATTCTGGGTTCAAATCCCAGTTCTGGCGTGGCGAGGTTCGAACGAAGTGAGAACCTCGGAAAACGTGAACGGTGAACGAAGTGAGCCGTGAGCGGGCGTTTTCTGCGACTGACTGCGAGTGAGGAGCGCCCGCTTCTGGCACATTGGTGTGTCTCTCGCCATCGAACCACCGCACCGTTTTCCCGCCCCCAGTACTGATACTTGCTCGATGGTCGAACAGCGCGACGGTGACGAGATAGACCTGCTGGATTCCTCGATTCGGACAACCAGTGGGGCACTGGTATCAACGACGCTGTTCGTTCTCAGCGGCATCGTCTACGCGTTCGTCACGTCGCCTGCAGCGACCGGGACGTATTTTTTTATCGCCCTCTCTGTCTCGCTGGTCCTGCGTCCGATTCGGGGTATCAGCCAGGCGCTGAAGAAGGTCGGCAGCGAACGGGGCGAACTCGTCGGCCCGTATCTCGGCCTCGCCGCGCTGTTTGCCCTCGGATATCTCCTCATCGTCGGTGTAATCGTGGCCGCACTGGCCGGCGTAATCGTCCGAAATACGGTGGTTTCGCCGGGGCTGCTCGCCCCCATCGGCCTGTTTGCGGTTTCGGTCGCGCTGTCGATGATTGTGTCGAGCCTGGTCGGTGCCATCGGCTACCCGAGCGTGGAGACATGGCTCACCAGTACGCAGAGCGCTATTCAGCTCATCATCCTGCTGGCGCTGGCCCCGACACTGGCGACGGCTGTGGACTTGCTGCTTGTCGTCGCCGGAGTTCGGCTGGCGGTGCTCGGTCCTGTCGCCGTCGCGCTGGGTGTCGTCCCGACCCTACCGGACCGACACGCTGTCGAGCGCGCCTGGGACTTCGCCAAGTGGAGCATCCCGGACCAGATTTTCGACCGCCTATCGTACAACATGCCGGTGTACGTGCTGGGTGTCGTCGCGACCCCGGCGGCCGTCGGTATCTACGAGGCCGCTGACCGGTTTGCTGACTTCGGCGCGACGATTTCCTGGCATCTCTCCTCCCCGCTGCTTACGAAGGTCAGCGGGGACTCCTCTGTTGGCGACACGCACCTCGCCTATCTCGACGGCGCGGTCACCGGCGGCACGGGTGTCACTTTCGTCGTTTTCGGCTACTTGCTGGCCGCCCACGATGTGGTTGCGCGAATCGCCTTCGCCGGTTCGGAGACCGTCTTCTCGGCGACCGTTTTGCTTGTCGGGGGCGTGAACATTCTCCGCGGCTTCTGGACGCTCACCTCACACGCCATCGAGGGTGTCGGGAAACCGAGCGTGAGCTTCCGCACGAAGCTTTATGGACTGGTGTTCAGCGTTCCAGTCCCAGCGATATTCGGTGCGGAGTTCGGAGCCGTCGCCGGGGCCGCCGGATACGCCGTGATGAATTTAGTCATCTTCGGGTACGTCCTTTACTACTCCCGGTCTGTCTTTGGACGGATTCCGATCGAACCCAAGGTAGCAACAGCCCTCACCGTCGGCCTCGGCGTCTCGTTTGTACTCACGACCGGCTCAGTCGCCGGACTCACGAGGGCTGGCCTCTCCTCGATTGTCGTTGCCAGCGTGGCCGCCGTGACATGTCTCGTCGGTTTCGGCGGCTTCCTCGTTGCCGTGTCCACATCGGCTCGACTCGTCGCCGTCCGGGCGGCAACGCTGTGGCGCAGTCGCGCTCGCTCGCTGTTCGGGTGACTATCACCCGCTCGTTCGTACGGACGCCGCTACTCAGAGCCAGTGGTAGAACTCCAGCGTGTACCCCTCGGGGTCCTCGACGAAGGCGGCGAAAGCGTCGGCGGCGTCGACTTCAGTCGGTTCGAGCACCGGGGCAGCGCCGGCGTCGATGGCCGTCTCGAAGGTTTCCGCAACATCGTCGACGGTGAACGCGATGTGGTCCACGTCGGCGCGGTTCGGCGCGACCGGGGTGGTTCGGTCGGGGTCGTGGCGCAGTTGCAAGTCTCCGTCGCCGTCCCGGCCGAGATAGACGTTCTCCACGCCGTCTAGCGTGAACCGATTCGTCTCCTCGAAGCCCAGCGCCTCGTAGAAATCCATCGTGCGGTCGAGGTCAGAGATGCAGATTGCGGTGTGTGCGAGGTCCATGCCGCGGCGTTGTGGACGGGGCGAAATGAGTGTGCCGGAAACCCGGCTGTCACGGCCACTTAGAGCAGGTCGCCACGAGCGACGGCGACGACGCTGCCGCCGACTCGGACGCTGATGTCCTCGCCGCTGCCGTCAGTTGAGAGATGCAACAGCGACGGTCGCCCCATCTCGTAGCCCTGCTCGACACGGGCCTCGACGGCAGGGCTGCCGAGCATCTCGTGGCGGGCGAGATACGCGGCCAGACAGCCGTTCGAGGAGCCAGTCGCGGGGTCTTCCGGCACGTTGTAGAACGGTGCGAACACGCGGACGGCGAGGTCGTTGTCGTCGCTCCGCGGCTCTCGGCAGACCGCCAGAACGTTCTTTGCGTCGCGGTCGCCGGTCACGGCGTCATAGGCGTCGCGGTCCAGGTCGATGGCTTCCAGCGCGTCGCGGTCGGCCACCGGGACGACAATCGTCGCCAGCCCTGTGGAGACGATTTCGACCGGCCAGTCGTGGTCCAGTCGGTCAGCCGGCAGGCCGAGAACGGCGGCGAGGTCTTTGTGGGCCAACTGCTCGCCGAACTCGGGGGCCTGCTGTGTCATCCACAGGGTCTCGCGGCCGTCGCGCTCTCGCACTTCGACCGGGACCTCGCCGACAGGCAAGTCCAGCGTCACCGTTTCGGGATTTCCGTCGGCCAGATGATCCCGGATGACCTGGACCGTCCCGAGCGTCGGGTGGCCAGCGAAGGGTATCTCGGCCGCCGGAGTGAAGATGCGGACCGGCCACGCACCGTCGGTCGGCTCGCCGGTAACAAACGTCGTTTCGGAGTAGTCCATCTCGGCGGCGATGGCCTGCATTTCGTCCTCGTGGAGGTCGCCGGCATCGGTCACGACGGCGAGCTGGTTCCCGGCGTATCGCTCCTGTGCGAATACGTCGACGATGTGAAACGGGTGGGACATACCTATTCGCTCGGCGTCGCTCCCAAAGAACACTCCGGATGCCTGTCGGATGGTACCGAGTCGCTTGAAGCCACCGGGCTATTTCTCGCCGTCAGCCGTATCGAGGGCATGGACACTGTTGCAATCGCCTGTTTCGACGGGTTCGACGAACTGGATGCCATCGGCCCCTACGAGGTGTTCGAGAACGCGGCGCGCTTTGGGGCGTCGTGGGATGTGACGCTCCGTTCAGCCCGAGAGAGTGACATCGTCACTGCGAGCCATGGGCTCCGAATCGAACCTGACGGGCCGCTCGGCGACGTGGCCCCGGACCTGCTCGTCGTGGCCGGCGGCGGGTGGAACGACCGAAGTGAGGCCGGCGTCTGGACGGAGACCGAACGCGGCGACCTGCCCGACGCCGTCGCGGCGGCACACGACCGCGGCGCGACTGTTGCCGGTGTCTGTACCGGCGGGATGGTCCTCTCCCGGGCCGGCCTGCTCGATGGCCGGCCAGCGGTGACACATGGCGGCGCAATCGAGGACCTGCGGGCGACCGACGCGACGGTTGTCGACGCCCGGGTCGTCGACGACGACGACGTTCTGACCTGTGGCGGCGTCACGTCCGGGCTGGACCTCGCTGTCCACCTCGTCGAACGCGAGTGGGGCGCGGACGTGGCCGCCGCTGTCTGTGAAGAGATGGAGTACGAACCCCGTGGCGACATCTTCAGGGGCGAATCGGCCTAAGAGCGCCGGTGGACGGGCGTCTCAGGCGTTCGAGCGGGCGTCGTCGAGCAGCGCCTGCACGTCGACGGCCTCGCCGGTCGCGCTGCTCTCGATGGCGGCGAAGACGATAGCCATCGACTGGAGGACGCTGTCGACGTTCGTCGGCATCGGCTCGCCGCCGTCGACCCAGTCACAGAACTGCTCGATGAGCCAGGCGTTCTTCCAGTGGGGCCGTTCGGCCAGCGGTACCGCCTCGCCGTCGCCCTTGCCGATGCTCTCGAAGTTCCCGGTGTCGTACGCGTCGGCGTGGAACCGCTCGACATCGCGGCGGTCGAGGAGGACCGTCTGGTCCGAACATTCGGCGCGGAACTGCTCGTGCCCCCAGCCGTTCAGCGTCGTCGCGTTGGCGTAACTGCCCTCGTACTGTGCACGGGTCCCGTCGGCGAAATGCAGCGTCACGAGGCCGCTGCAGTCTCCGTCGTAGTCGGCCTCCTCGGGCGTCCACGTCTCGGCGTACACCCGCTCGCAGGGTGAATCGGCCAGCGACGCGAGGATGTCGAGGTGGTGGATTGCGCCGTCGAGCAGGAGCATGTTGTCCATCTCGTAGACGTAGTCGGCGTAGAAGCCGCGTTCGCGGACGTTGCCCGTGTACCGGGCCGTCAGATAATCGATGTCGCCGGCTTCCTCAACGGCCCGGCGGAACGTCGTCTTGTCCCGGTCGAACCGGTGGCTCATGGTGACGCCCATCTTCTTGCCGGCCTCCTCGACCTTCTCGGCCACGCGAACCGACGCCTCCAGCGTGTCGGCAATCGGCTTCTCCGAGATGATATGCAGGTCGTGGGCGAGTGCCGTCTCCACCACGGCCTCGTGGGTCGACGGCGGTGTCACGATAGAACAGATGTCGGCCGGCCGCTCCGAGAGCGCGGTTTCGAGGTCGGTGTAGCACTCCTCGGGCGACAGTCCGAGTTCTTGCTCTGCCAGCTCGTGTCGTTCCGGGTCGGTGTCGACCGCGGCGACGACCTCGATTCGGTCGTCGTGAATGTTTGGCGGAATCGCGTCTGTCGCCCAGGTGGACCCCTGGCCCCCCAGACCGACGTGAACTAATCTGTGTGTCATGGCTTCGTTATCGCTTCGAGGAATAAATGCTGCACTATCTCATCAGTACTCGTCTGCGTCCGGGAACTCGATACGGCGCTCCATCCCGTCTTCGGCGAGCACGACCTCGCCGTCGAACGCGTCCCGGGCTTCGTCGACTAGCTCGTCGGCGCTCGCGGCGTAGCGGGTCGAAATATGGGTCAGCGCCAGCGTCGACGCGCCGGCCTGCCGCGCCACGTCGGCGGCTTCCCGGGCGGTTGAGTGCGCCGTCGCCTTCGCTCGCTCTTTCCGGTCCTCGGCGAAGGTAGCGTCGTGGACGAGGAGGTCTGCGTCCTCGCTCGCTTCGATGACGCTCTCTGTCGGCAGCGTGTCGCCGGTGTAGACGAATCGCCGGCCGGGACGAGCTGGACCGACGACGGCCTCCGGCTGGATAGTCTCACCCTCGTGTTCGACGGCCTCACCGCGGTGGAGCTTGGAGTACTTCGGCCCTGGCGGGATACCGAACTCCTCTTCGGCTTTCTCCCGGTCGAACTTCCCCTTCCGGTCGTCCTCATCGAGGACGTATCCGACGCTAGCACAGCGGTGGGCTGTCTCGATTGCCCGAATCTCGTACTCCGACCGGTCGAGGACTACGTCGCCGGCCGACACTTCGTTGATGCGGACGGGAAACGAGGGGGTCGTCCCGTTGGCCTGGATGAGCTGTTTGATATTCCCGCGTGTGCCCGCCGGCGTGTGGATGGCGATGGCGCGCTCCCGTTCGTTGAAATCCCACGTCTGGAGCAGCCCCGGAATCCCGAGGACGTGGTCGCCGTGGAGATGCGTGACGAACAGGTGGTCGATAGCGAAGCCAGTGCCGTAGCGCATCATCTGTCGCTGTGTGCCCTCGCCGCAATCGAAGAGGAGGTAGTCGCCGTCGCGGTTGACGAAGATGCTGCTCGTGTTGCGCTGGGTCGTCGGCACGGCCCCACTCGTCCCGAGAAACGTCACGCGCATGGTCATCGCATCCTCTACTGTCGACGGGTAAACCGGTGTCGAAAGGACGGCGCTACGGGTATGGTAGCACTCATCGTCTGGTGCGGTCGGGTCGCTGGGACGGGTGTTTGTGTGTCTAGCGGTGACATAGCTATTCGTACTGATCGCAATAACGGCTGCTTTCCGCTGTCTCTGGCCGTCTAGTGCCCTTCTCTGCCGAGAGTTTAATCACCAGCAAAACAATTTACCACTGGGTAAGTGTCGGCCATCCTTACGTTACCGACCCGGATGTAACAGGGGAACGGCTTAGCAGGTTATTATGTTCTGTTGAACTGTCTCGCCAGTTTATCTGTTACTCATTCGTTGCAACGTTCGCATTGCCTTCCGATCACCGCAGAACCGAATCATGACACGCACTCGTACACTTGCCGTTTTGGCTGCGTTGCTCGTCGTCGCCGGCCTCACCGCACAGGTTGGGGCTGTACCGGGCGTGACAGCGCAACAGGAATCGCCGTTAGAACAATCTGGGAACACAGGGGTCGCTGTCGACTCTCTGACCGCACCGCAGAGCGTCGCCCCGAACTCGACTGCTGATGTGGCCGCGACGGTCACGAACAACGAGAACGCCTCGGTGACTGAATCCGTGGCGTTCCGGTTCGACGGGGCTGTCGTCGACCGGACGCTGGTCACGCTTGCGCCTAACGAGAGCACGACTGTCCAGTTCTCCGCGGACACGACAGACATCGAACCCGGTGACTACCGCCACGGTGTCTTCAACAGCGACGACGGGCAGGTCGCCCCTGTTACCGTCTCCGACTCGTTTACGCTGGAGACACTTGACGCGCCGACAAACGCCACCGCCGGCGATAACGTCACCGCTGACGCAACCGTCGCCAACCCAAACGACTTCAACACGACACAAACCGTCGAGTTCCGACTTGGCGGCCAGCCGCTCGCCTCCGAGTCCGTGACCCTCGACGCGAACGAATCTACGGACGTGACGTTCACCGTCGACACAACTGATATCGAGCCAGATACGTACACCCACAGCGTCTTCACGCGCGACGACGGTGCGTTCGCCGAGATCACCATCGAGTCTGCTATCGACGCGCCTGAAGAGCCGACCGAAAACGAGACCGAGGAGCCGCCAGCGGACGAGACCGAAGAACCGCCGGCGAACGAAACTGAGGAGCCACCCGCGAACGAGACTGAAGAACCACCAGCGAACGAGACCGAAGAGCCACCCGCAAACGAAACCGAGGAGCCGCCAGTGAACGAGACTGAAGAACCGCCAGCGGACGAGACCGAAGAACCGCCGGCAAACGAAACTGAGGAGCCACCCGCGAACGAGACTGAAGAACCACCAGCGAACGAGACCGAAGAGCCACCCGCGAACGAAACCGAGGAGCCGACTGAAAACGAGACCGAGGAGCCGCCAGTGAACGAGACCGAAGAACCGCCAGCGAACGAAACCGAAGAGCCGCCAGCGGACGAGACTGACGAAACGGACAACGCGACCGAAGAAAACGCGACGACAGAAGGCTAACCCGCGCCACCCTGTCACCCGTTCACATTTTTAATGGTGGCCGTCGTACCGTAGTCCATGAAGTTCGTTATCGTTGGCTATGGCCGCGTCGGCATCCGGACCGCACGGATTCTACAGAGCGAGGGGCACGAAGTCGTTATCGTCGACAACGACCCTGTGAAAGTCGAACGGGCCACGGAAACCGGGTTCGAGACGATCCAGGGCGACGGCAACGAGGAAAGCGTCCTCGTCGATGCCGGTATCGAAAGTGCGGACGCTATCGGCGGTCTCACGGGCGACCTGAACACGAACTTCACCGCCTGCATGATCGGCAAAGAGTTCGGCTGTCGGACGGTCCTGCGGATTGATGCCGACTACCGCGAGGAAATCTACGAGAAGTACGCCGCTGACGTGGATGAGATAATCTACCCCGAGCGACTGGGCGCGGCTGGTGCGAAGACGGCACTACTGGGCGGTGACTTCAATGTCCTCGCCGACCTGACCGAACAGCTTTCGGTCGCAAGTATCCGCATTCCCGACGACTCGCCGTTCGTCGGAAAGCGGGTCGTTGAGGTGGACCTTCCCGGCGATGCTCACATCTACGCACACGGGACGGACCACGAACCGATGACGATTCCGCTCCCACAGACTAAAATCGAACCCGGCGACAGTGTCGCGATCATGGCTGATCCCGGCGGGCTGGACGACATTCGAGCGACGCTCCGGGGCGACGCGTCCGCCTGAGATTCTGGAAGTCCGGCCCGCTCTGTCGCAGTTTCTCTCAGACTGACGGTACCAGCTGTCTTTGACGAAAGCCGGGGGGAGTAGAATATGAAAGGGAGGATCGCGGTGTCCGGGCGCGCCTGGGGAGGATAGGATGGCACGCAGTGTCACCGACATCCACTGGGGCCGTGGAAGCGCGCCCGTACCGGGTGGAATGCTACCGGTAGGCATAAATGCCCGTCAGACAGGCGACAGACGGATGACAGACGGCACGGCTTTTTGCCCGTTCAGCCACTGCCTCCTGCTATGACCTGGGCGACGCTGTTTGAACGTGCGGCGGACCACCAGACTACGGTCGACGCTGTCTGTGCAGCGCTCGACGAACATCGGGTGGAGGACGACAGCGATGCGTGAGCCGTCGCCGGCGCGTGTCGTCGCTGATGCCGACGTCCTCGCTGCCGACCTGCTGTGTGGACCAGACAGCGATGCACGTGCTGCCATCGACCATCTCCGTCGGCACTCATGGGTCACGCTTGTTGCGAGTGACCACCTATTAGACGATGCCAGCGCCGTCATCGCCGACCTCGCCGACGACGACCTGGCGGCTGACTGGCGGGCGCGAATTGAGCCCGACTGTGACATCGTAGATCACCCTGCCGGCGACCATCCCGCGCTGGCCTCGGCCTACCGGGGCGGCGCACAGCACTTGCTTTCCTATGCGGACGACCTGCGTAGCGCACAGACCAGCGCGTCGCTCAACCGTCATATGTCGCTGAGTGTCAGACCGCCGGACGCTTTCGCTCGCCTGTTCGACCCAGAATCACTGTACCCCGTTGTCGAGAACGGCGAGTATCCCGGTCCAGACCGGGATCCACGCGCGTAGCAAGTAGCCCTGCTTAGTCGTCAGCCGTCGTTACCGTGGCTGTCGAGACTGTCCTCGATGGTCCAGCGCCCTCGGCGATATCGAACGCCGCAAGCACCTCACGCAGGTCATCGGTCTGGGCCGCCATCTCCTGTACTTCGGTGGTCACTTCGGTAATCGTCGCTGTTTGCTCCTCGGTGGCAGCGGCGACAGCCTCGGACTCCTCGTTGGTCTGTTCGCTCACCGCCGCGACCTCGTCGACCATATCGACGACTTCCTGCGTGGTCTCTGCCTGCTCGGCGGTGGCACCCGATATCTCCTGAATCGAGGCGTTGACTTCGCCGAGCACGTCGACGATATCCTCGAAGTCTCGGAGCGCAGACTCGATAGTCGCGGCACTGTCTGTCACCTGCTGGTTTGTCGCTTCCACGTTGCTGACGGTTTCGCTGGCCTCGTGCTGGACCGCTTCGATGCGGTCCGACACATCCGTCGCGGCATCGTGGGTCTCCTCTGCGAGTGTCTTCACCTCGTCGGCAACGACAGCGAATCCGTCGCCGCTTCCGTCCGCACGGGCCGCCTCGATCGAGGCATTCAGTGCGAGCATGTTGGTCTGCTCGGCGATGTCCGTGATGACCTCCACGATGTCGTCGATTTCGCTGATCTGGTCGACCAGACTCTCGACCGCAACGGCGATGTCGTCGATACGAGCCTCCATCTCGTCGAGTTCGTCGATCGCCTGCTCGGCGTCCGCACGCCCCTCTCGGCCTCGCCGTGTCGCCTTCTCGGCGGTGTCGGCCGCGTTTTCGGCGGTCGCGGCGATCTCTTCGACGGTGGCAGATAGCGTGTTCATCTCGGACGCGACGTCGTCGTGGCGCGACGCCTGCTGACTGGCTCCAGCCGAAATCTCCTGAATCGACCGGGAGATCTCGTCACTCGCGTCGTTGATCTCCGTGACGCTCCGGGTGACGTGGTCGCTCGTCTCGTCGACGTCCTCTGCGAACGCGGCGACGGTTGCGACCGTCTCTCCCAGCGTCGTCACGAGGTCGTTGTAGTTCTCGACGACGGCGTCAAACTGCTCGTCGTCGGCCTCGAACTCCTCGTCGATAGTGGCTGTCAGGTCCCCGTCTTTCGCCTGTTCGGCAGCGTCACCGAAGGCGACAACAAGGTCGTTGAGTGCCTGCGAGCGCCGTTCGAGGTCGCTGGTCATCGTCTGGAGTTCGGTGGTATACTCGTCCATACTGGCGGCCATCTGCTCCAGTGACTGTCCGAACGTCCCAGGCACGTCCTCATCGAGAACATCGGCGTCGAACTCCTGCCGAGAGAGCGCGTCGGCCTGCCGAGACACTGTCAGCAGATAGGACTGCATCGACCGAAACGACGAGAGCAGTTCGGCAACCTCGTCGTCGCGCTCGCTCTCGGGCAGTTCGACATCGAGTTCGCCGGACGCGATGTGGTCCGCACCCGCGGCCATCGCTGTGACGGGTTCGACGAAGTCTTCGCGGGTGATGAACACCGTGTTGGCGAACGCGACAATAGCGCCAGCGAGCAACACGCCAGTGACGACGAACCGGACCGTCCCGGTGGCAACAAGCGAGACAACTGCCAGCGCGACCGAAGCGCCAAACTGCAGACCGACGGCTGCGAGCACCTTCCGTTCGACCGAACCGGAGACGCCAAAAACATCAAGCGATCCACGTATCACCGCTTTGTATTTTCTGATGGGGTCTGTGAGCATACGCACCTTTTTCTTACAGTGTTTAATAAGGTTCGAGTCCAATTCTCGGATATTGAAAAGGAATCAGTCAATGAAAAATCGACATGAGTGGATATGGGCGGCGAAACCAATGACAGTCTCGGAACTGATTCTCTACCGGTCCTGATTGACCAGCGCTGCAACGCGCCGGACGACCCAGCGCGGTGTCACCCTCACCAATCGGTCGATAAGCCGCATCGACCGGCGCGGGATAACGATAGTCTCGCCGGCGGCGGCCCCCTCGTAGGCCGCTGATGCGACCGCATCGGGTGTGTTCGTGGCGACCGACCCGACCGTCGAGTCCTTCATTCCCGCTCGTTCCTGAAACTCCGTGTCGACCGGGCCGGGACAGACCACCGTCACGTCGACCGATGTCTTCCGTAATTCCTCGGCCAGTGCTTCGCTGAAGCTGTTGATGTACGCTTTGCTCGCGTAGTAGCCAGCGAGGTTCGGCCCCGGCTGGAACCCGGCGACTGAACCCGTGTTGATAACCGCGCCGCCATCGTCGAACTCGTCAATGAACAGCCGGGTCAGTTCGACCGGGAGCATGACGTTCAGGCGCAACTGCGTTCGCTCCGCGTCGAGGTCGCTTTCGGCGAACGGGCCGTAGGTCCCCACACCGACGTTGTTGACGAGCACGTCGATGTCCAGACCGCGCTCGGTCACCTCCTCGTACAGCTCTTCAGCGGCCGCCGGGCGGTCGAGGTCCATCACGACAGAGGTCGCCGTGACTCCCCTCGTTTCGAGGTCCTCGGCCAGCCGCTCCAGTTTCCCCTTGCTTCGGGCGACCAGCACCACGTCGTGCCCGCGTGCGGCGAACTCCTGTGCCAGCGCTCTACCGATGCCCGCCGACGCACCGGTTATCAAGGCGGTGCCACCGGTCCCGACGACCGGTACGTCGCTACCGCTCACCGTACCACTCCGCGAACTTCCCAAGTGCCCGCCCGCGGTGGGAGATCGCGTTCTTCTGCTCGGTGCTCATCTCCGCGAACGTCGTTCCGTCGTGCTCGAAGATGGGGTCGAAGCCGAACCCGCCCTCGCCGCGCGGGGCGACGATTTCGCCGTTCACGCGCCCCTCGAACAGTTTGACCGGGACTGTCTCGCTGCTCTGGGCCGCGCTTCCGTCGTGGACCTGCTCGTCCGTCGTCGCCGTGCCGCGGTCGTCAGCCGACAGGTCCTGTCCACGCCGGTCCTCGCGGTCGATACCGTCCGGGTCCGGCGTCGCTTCGAAGCCCTCGCCGTCACAATAGGCGATGACCGTTTTGAACGCTGCACCGCGGTCGTCCTCCGGTTCGGTCATGCGCCAGACGCGTTCCACGCCGACAGTATCCTCGACGTACGAGGAGTACGGGCCGGGGAACCCATCGAAGGCGTCGATGAACAGCCCCGCATCGTCGACGATGACCGGCCCGTCAGCCGCGCGGTAGGCTGCTCGCGCTCCCTCGGCCGCGACCGTTCGCAGGTCGTCGGCTTGCACTTCCGGGTAGTCGAAGTCGAACTGCTGGACGTCGTCGTCGAGATACTCGGTCGCCTCCCGGACTTTCCCGGGATTGGTTGTGACAAAATTGAGCATACCGGCACACAGCGACCGGCGATAAAAGAGCCGTCGAAACTCCGCGCAGGCGGACTGCTGTAGATTATTTCCGGCCGTGCCAGGCACGTACCGGTCCCTCGCTACACCCCGTCTCAGTCGACGACGACTTCGACCGGTTCGTCCTCACTCTCGGACTCGAACTCCTCGCTGCTGCCGCCGCGTTCGAGATACAGCATCACGCCGGCGACCGCCAGCACGACCCACGAGCGCCAGTTCGCCAGGTTCAG
>NZ_JAAOHT010000045.1:0-36606 GCF_011440255.1 Haloarcula sp. JP-Z28
TTTTAGCTAACTGGACCGCTTTCTTCGTGAAGCGGGCAATCTTCGACATAGAGCATCGGCGGTTTCCCGCTTCAACTTCCTAGTTCTGACGGTCGAAGCCGACGCTGTCCAGCGATTCACCAGAGCCAATAATTTCATATTATGAAACAAACTCTTGTCCTCGCTCGTGGGGAGAGAATATTGAATACTACGCAAGCGCTCACCGAATAACATCAAATCGTACATTGAGTTTAGCACCTGAGTTACAGCACACCCGTTGTACGTGCATATCTGGTCCAAAGAGTTGTATTCTCCCCAGGTACGCGCATTAAAAATAATTTTAATTGTCTTTGAGACAGGTATGAATGGGTCGACCTGTTGTAGAGATATTTATACCAATGGATATCATTCGGTGAACATACTTTCCGTGCGTTTAGGTGTAAATTGCTGCTAAGCAGGTAGAGATAAGCTGCTGATCGCAAAATACGAGTAGGGGAACCCCGGCGTAGTGTCTTCAGTACTGCCAACCTCGAAGCTACCGGGTGACAACGATGCGTTGGATTACGCAGTTACTATCGGTGGGCTACGAGGGACTAACTCCGCCGACCGATTCTTTCGCGGGGCGTTATCGCTTGCGGCAGTGACTACGTCTGGGAGTACTCATCAACCCATTCCTGCAATGTGATACCCATCGTTGACTGCGTAATCGCGTTCGAGGACGCGGAGTTTGCACTCTTGACGAGTTCGGCCTCCAGTGTCCGCGTCGGAATCTCGCCGATAAAGTGCGGAATCGCTCGCTGGACCGCCAGCGGACAGCCGACTTCGTGAGCAAGCGCATAGCCCGACAGGGAGTGTGGGATCTCTTCGGTTGCGTATCTTGGGTCTGGGTCGAGTAGCTTCTCGTCCTCGACAAAGTCAACGTACTCATAGCACTTTCCGACATCGTGGAGTAATGTCGCCGCGACGATGACGTCGATATCGGGGTCGGCTCCGTGGAACTCCTGCTGTTCGATAGCGGATTCCCGCGCAATTTTGGTGACACCGCGGACGTGCCTGACGTTGGTTACCTCGTGGATATTCCACGCATAGGGAATGTCCATAATGTCGCGCCAGCCGCCTCGGTCGAGCGCGAGTGTCCACGCTTCGATGACTTTGCTACGAAGGTTGTCCGATGAGATATAATCGAGTTCCGGGAACGCCTGCGTGACCTGCTCCTCGTAATCGGGCATACTACCCCTCGTCCTTGACGAGCTGTTCCTGTCCGATAAACCGGGGCCGCTCGTCGATAGCCAGGAAGTTATTCACGTCCTCGCGGGCCGCTTTCGCTTTGCCTCTGTCCGGTGCGTAGTCCCGTGAGCCTTCGCTACCGAGAGCGTCGTATAGCTTCTCAATGTCGTCGAAATAGAGTTCGGCGACACCGTCGAACTCGGCGTTCTCGGGGTCTGTTGGGATGACCGTGTTGTACTTGACGACACCCTCGATTTCGCGGGCAATCGGCGTATGGTTGGTCTGCCAGTAGTCGACGAACTCCTCGTGGGTCATGTCGTCCTGTCGGACGAGAAACGCCGAGTGCTTGTAGAGACCGTCAGTGTCGCCGTCGACCTCGTCTTTCTGGACTATCTCTTCGCCGATAATACGCGGCCGTTCCTCGACAGCGAGGAAGTTGTTCACGTCCTCGCGGGCCTTTGCGGCGATCTCCTTGGTGGGGTCATAGTCCCGGGAGCCGGGGCTACCCAGTGCCTCGTGCAGGTCCTCAAGCGTCTCGAAGTACAGTTCCGCCAATCCGTCAAACTCGGCGTGTGCTGGTTCTGTTGGCAGGACTTGTTGATAGCGAACCACGCCCTCGATGTCCTTTGCAATCGGCGTGTGATTGGCCTGCCAGTAATCAACGAACTCCTCGTGAGACATATCGTCCTGTCTGACTAACAGGGCTACATGCTTGTACATCATCAACACGTTTCTGACCTATGAGTATAAAAGCTAACGTTGTTGCCTGTCAGAATATTTGGGTCACTAAAGATTAATGTATGCATGACGCTGAATATTGAACTGATATGGATGCAGTCAACCCAGCTACGGGCGAGCGGCTAAACGTGTACGACCCTGATGACGACGAGGCAGTCGAACGGAAACTGGACCGTGCCACGTCGACGTTCGAGGACTGGCGTGAGGTCCCATTGCGCGAGCGCGAGCAATTGCTGGTAAACGCCGGTGAGGTTCTACGAGAGAACAAACAGCGGTACGCTGAACTGATGACCCGGGAGATGGGGAAACCAATCACGCAAGCCGTCGCTGAAGTCGAAAAGTGTGCCTGGGCGTGTGACCATTACGCCGAATACGCACACAAGTATCTCTCCGAGGAGCACCACCCCAGTCCACCGGGGACAGAGGTAAAGACAGTCCATGACCCGCTCGGACCAGTGCTTGCAGTGATGCCCTGGAACTACCCCTTCTGGCAGGTCATTCGCTTTGCTGCACCCTATCTCACTGCCGGCAACGTTGGCCTCCTCAAACACGCCTCAAACGTCCCCGGCTGTGCGCTCGCACTTGAGGAAGTGTTTGCTGAAGCCGGCTATCCTGACGGCGCGTTCCAGACGCTGATGGTTGGCTCCAGTAACGTTGACGGCATCCTCGCAGACGACCGTGTCCGTGCGGCGACGTTGACCGGAAGTGGCCCTGCTGGCCGTGCCGTCGCCGAAACCGCCGGCAAACACCTGAAAAAGACCGTACTGGAACTCGGTGGGTCTGACCCGTTTATCGTCCTTGACGACGCAGACCTCGATGCGGCCCTCGAAACTGGGGTGCAAGCACGGACGCTGAACGGTGGCCAATCGTGTATCGCCGCCAAGCGCTTTATTGTTCACACAGACGTCTACGATGAGTACGTTGATCGACTCGTCGCTGCCTTCGAAGACCTCACTGTCGGCGACCCGATGTCCGACGAAACTGATGTCGGTCCACAGGCCGACCCTGACCTCATGGCCGAACTCCACGACCAGGTACAGGCCAGCGTCGACGCCGGAGCAACGCTGTTGACCGGGGGCGAGCCGCTTGACCAGACCGGCGCGTTCTACCCACCGACAGTACTGACTGATGTCCCTTCAGGATGCCCTGCCGACACAGAGGAGACATTCGGACCAGTGGCGACCGTCTACGAGGTTGCCGATGCGGAGGAAGCAATCGCAGTCGCAAACGACACCCGGTTTGGCCTTGGTGCAAGCCTCTGGACAGCGGACCGAGAACGCGGCCAGCGGCTGGCACGAGATATTTCCGCGGGCTGTGTCTACATCAACGAGATGACCAAATCCGACCCGCGAGTCCCGTTCGGCGGCATCAAGGACGCCGGCTACGGCCGTGAACTCTCGGAGATGGGAATCAAAGAGTTCGTCAACAAAAAGACGGTCTGGGTCGAATAACCACCGCAGTTGATACTGGACGGTACTTCTATTGCTGGCGTGCCCGGTTTTGACGTGATGGCAGCAACGTACGGTCGGTAGCGATCCGTGTGGCAGGACAAACCTTCTTGTTTCAAGGGGCGTTATGCAAGCGCATGGAGTTAGCAATACTGGGCGGTACTGGTGACATCGGTGAGGGGCTCGCAATGCGGTTTGCCTCGGACACGGACCACACGATTACGATCGGCTCGCGGGACGCTGCGAAAGCCACCGAGCGAGCGAGCACGTACGAAGAACGACTGTCCGAGCACGGCGTCGAGACTGGAATCAACGGGACAGACAACAGTAGCGCTGCGGCCGGTGCAGACGTGGTTATCCTGGCTATTCCGCCACACCACGTCGGCGATACAGTTGAAGCACTGGCAGAAGATGACGTGCTCTCAGACCAACTGCTCATTAGCCCCGCCGTCGGAATGAACGGCGATGGGGATGGACTTCACTACCGACCACCGTCGACAGGGAGCGTTACTGAGTTTGTCGCGGAGCGAGCCCCTGAATCTGTTCCAGTGGCCGGCGCGTTCCACAACCTTGCAGCGGACCGGCTGGCAGATCTAGAGGCCACGCTCGATGTAGATACGCTGGTGGTCGCGGATGACCCGACGATCAGCGAGCGAGTCGTGGCGCTAACTGCTGACCTCGCAGGTGTTCGGCCTATCCCTGCTGGGCCGCTATCGAACGCTACGGAGGTCGAGAGTCTGACGCCCTTGCTCATCAATATCGCTCGATACAACGAGGATATGCACGATGTCGGTGTGAGCTTTACGTAGACTCCGGCAGCGGTTCTGTCCTCCGCCGTGATTCAAGTAGTGTCGTCGTGCGGCTGATTGTGTGCTTGTATTGCCTGTGTCCGCAAACAGTCACAAACAGACAGGGAAGTATTTCACCGCGCGTTGTCGATTTCGTCGATCGCGTCGGGGTTCTCGATACTTGAAAGGTCCCCCAGTTCTGCGCCCTCGTAGACATTCTGAATGATTCGCCGTACAATTTTTCCCGACTGGGTCTCCGGAAATTCATCGACGAAGCGGACTTCACGCGGACGGAACGGCTTGCCAAGCGCTCTCCCGACTTGCGCGCGCAGCGCCTCGCGAAGGTCCGCTGACTCCTCGAACCCCTCGTTGAGGATGACATATGTGACAACTGCAGTCCCCTTCGTTTCGTCGTCCGCACCGATCGCAACAGCGGCGTTGACCGCATCGTGTTCGATAAGTGTACTCTCGACCTCGGCCGGGCCGACCTTCCGACCGGCGACGTTGAGGACATCGTCCGAACGACCGTGCAAGAACCAGAACCCGTCTTCGTCTTTCTGTGCCCAGTCACCGTGGTCCCACATATCGCCGAACCGCGACCAGTACTCCGCAAGATACCGCTCGTCACCACTCCACAGCGACTTTGTCATCGACGGCGCTGACGATTGACAGACCAGATACCCCTTCTCGTTGTCTTCGGCAACGGATTCCCCCTGTGCATTGACGACGTCGATGTCCATGCCGAGCGCCGGACCACCAAGCGTCCCCGGCTTCAGCGAATGCAGCGACGTCGGCTGGAGGAAACAGCCGAATATCTCCGTTCCGCCGGAGATGTTCATAATCGGTGTCGTGCCGTTGCCGACGTTTTCCAGAAACCACTCCCAGGAATCCGGGTCCCATGGCTCGCCAGTTGAACCCAGCAGGCGCAACGTCGAAAGGTCGTGGCCCTCCAGCCACTCGTCGCCGTGTTTCTGTAGCGCACGTATCGCTGTCGGTGAAATCCCGAACACCGATAAATTGTGGGCGTCGATCAGCTCCCAGAACCGGTCCGGCTCGGGATAGTCGGGTGCCCCCTCATACATGAAGACGGTCCCACCGTGGGCATGATTGCCGATCAGCGTCCACGGCCCCATCATCCAGCCGATATCCGAGACCCAGAAAAAGCGGTCTGCGGGCTTGTGGTCGAACGAAAAGAAGATTTCTTTCGCTGGCTGGACGAGCCCGCCAGCGTGTGTGTGGACGATGCCCTTCGGTTTGCCTGTTGTCCCAGATGAGTACAGCAGCATCGACTCGTGATCGGCGGGGAGCGACTGGGTCTCGTAGTCGGCAGATTGGGAACCGACTGCATCCGCCCACCATTCGTCACGATCGGGGTTCCACGAGAGGGCAGACTCCGTAGAACCAAGCCGATTATAGACAATGGTGTGTTCGACGTGGCCGGCCGCTTCGATAGCCTCGTCTGCGGCCGACTTCAGGTCTATTTCGCTTCCACGGCGATAGAAGCCATCACCGGTGAACAGGACTGAACACTCGGCGTCTTCGATGCGAGTTGCTGTCGCGTCGACCCCGAAGCCGGAGAAGATAGGGACGGCAATCGCACCGACTTTGAAACAGCCATACAGCAATGGGACGATTTCCGGAACCATCGGCATGTACAGCCCGACGGTGTCACCGGTTCCGATACCGCGCGCTTCGAGTGCATTGGCGACGCGATTGGCCTGTTGGTGGAGTTCGTGATAGGTAACCTCACGGACTGCCCCGTTTTCACCCTCCCAGATTGTCGCGACGGTATTTCGGTTCTCTGAATCTGGGGCCGCGTGACGGTCGACGACGTTGTGCGCGATGTTGAGTTCTCCACCGACGTACCAGTCCGTGAACCGCGGACCGTCTGTGTCATCGCGGACTTGCTCGTACGCCTCGTAAAACTCCAGGTCGAGATAGTCGACTATCTCGTCCCAGAACCAGTCAAGTCCGGACGCCGGCTCACCGTCGATATCGGTGACCGTCCGCCTGTGGAGTTCTTCGAAGGTCTCGATGCCGTGCGCTTGCATGAACGCGTAGACGTTGCTCTGGGTGACGAACGCCTCGCTCGGTTCGTACCGTACCTCGTCAAGTGCTGTGAGTGAGTCTGACATTGGATTCAAGTGGCTGTGACAGTGTCGGAAGCTGTGCAGTCGCTGCAGTTGAGCGACCCCGTCTGGTTGAGCTACCCCGTCTTGTAGACGCCGCGTGCGTCCGCGACCTGTGTGCCGTCTTCAGCGTACACTTCGACACTGACGACGCCAACATCACCACCGTGACGAACCACATCCGCTTCCGCTCGGAGGTCCCCTGTCCCGGCTTCGAGGTAATCGATTCGCATATCGATGGTCGGCACCGGCTGGTCGACGAGCGACACCAGAGCGGCCCCACCAACGGTGTCCGCGAGCGTGAACGTAACGCCGCCGTGGGCCATTATCTGCTCTTCGTTCCACGACAGTTCTTCCCGCATCTCTATATGGCCTTCGGCGTGCCCGTTATCGACAGTGGTTATCTCGATATCGAGCAGGTCGGCAAACGGCATGTTCTCGAAGAATGCTTCGATGTCCATACTCATCAATTCGGTTCTTCACCTGGGGAAATAAATATTGGTGTTCACGGGGCCCGAAACACACGGTCGACACTTAGGGGGTCACTGGTGCTCGTGGTGTCTCAGCCCTTCCGGGTTAGACAGCATCTGACGGTTCAACAGTCACCGACACGACGTGTCAGTCTTAGCTGATCTTCGGCTGCACCTCTTCTCCGAGGCGTCGGATACACTCGGCCATCTCCTGTGTTCCGGTTCCGGGGTGGTACGTCCGGAAGATGAAGTGAATGTCGTCGCCCAGTGCCTCGCGGTACGATTCGAGTTCCGCCGTGACCTGGTCGGGTGTCCCGAAGATAGCCTGTTCTTTGAGTTCCTGTTTGCGCTCTTCGTCGAGTTCTGCAACCATCTCGCCGGAGAATATCTCCTCGTACCGGCGCTGGATGTAGAGGTAGCCGTCGCGCATCTGCGCCCATGCGTCTTCGCGGGAGTCCCCGATGAACCCGTGCTGGAGGACATACACCTGAAAGTCGCCCTCGATATCCTCGTCGTCACGGACGTTTCGGATGTCTTCGACGCGCTTCCGGACGCCATCGACTGACAGCGACGACGGGGCACACCATGCGTCAGCGGTCCGGGCGGCCCGCCGGACGGCAGGCCGAGAGGCCCCACCGAGCATGAGGGGAACGTCGTGTGCAGGTTTCGGTGTCACAGTGACGTCCGACGAGATGTCGTGGAATTCCGGCTCGTAGTCGAGCGGCCCGTCGGACCAGGCACCGCGAAGCGTGTCGACCGCATCGGCTAGCCGTTCTGCCCGTTCGTCGTCGGGAATTCCGAAGGCGTCAAACTCTGAGACGTTGGACCCGATTGCCATCCCGAGCGTCGTTCGGCCACCGGATATCTGGTCCACGGTTGCGATATCTTCGGCGAGTCGGATTGAATCATACAGCGGCGCGAGTGCGATACAGGAGCCGATTTCGATGTTGTCGGTGACTGCAGCTAACGCCCCGAGCGCCGGTGTGACGCCCGACAGATAGTCGTCGTCGAGGAAGTGATGCTCTGAGACCCAGGCGCTATCGAGCCCCGCGTTGTCGATAACTGCCCCCAGTTCGAGCATTTCGTCGTAAATCTCGCTGGTTTCGCGGTCATCGTCCGGGCGCTGCTGACAGGTAAACAGGCCTGTTCCCAGTTGCATAAATTTCCGTAACGGCGCGACCGACTTAACGGTAGTGGCACGCCAGCGACCAGACAATGCGTGAAATCGGCCAAAATGCCTGCCAGTCAGTAGTCTATCCGCGTGATCTCCGAAACGGGCCATTCGCTGAGGATCTCAACGCCGTTCTCGCGGACAACGACCATCTCTTCGACGCGGACGCCCTGTCGCTCTGCGGGTTGCATCGTCTCGACAGCCATCGTCATACCCTCCTCGATCTCGATCGGGTGGTCCGGCGAGAGTCCACGCCAGATGAGCGGGGTTTCGTAGAGCTGCAGCCCCAGCCCATGGGCCCAGTGGTTGGTCGTCATCTGCCAGAACTCGTCGGCGTCGTACCAGTCCATATGCTCGCCGTCTCTGTCGGGGAAGCCCTTGCATATCTCGTCGGTCGTGGCCCCTGGCTCGATCCGTTCGAGGACGTCATAGAGGTCGTCACGAGCTTTTTCGTAGGCGTCTTTCTGTGCCTGCGTCGGTTCGCCCATGCTGAAGGTCCGGTAGTAACAGGAGCGATAGCCCAGATACCCGATGTTGTAGAAATCAGCGTACACGAGGTCGTTCGGTCGAATCATCCGGTCGGTCGTGTTCGCCTGATGCTTCGGCCAGGTGTTCGGGCCGGAGGTGACGTAGCCACCCTGGGCCATTGCGCCGTGTCCCCAGAGTTCGCTGACCGCATCGCCCCACACTTCTGACTCGCGCTTGCCTGGCCTGGCACTCTCTGTAATCTTCTGGAAGCCTGCCTCACAGATGGCAGCGACCTGTCGCAGACACTCTATCTCGTCACGGGTTTTGGTCTTCCGCGCGTCGAGCATGATATCGGTCGCCGCGCTGGTGTCGACATCG
Source organism: Haloarcula sp. JP-Z28 (assembly GCF_011440255.1). Lineage (NCBI taxonomy): Archaea > Methanobacteriati > Methanobacteriota > Halobacteria > Halobacteriales > Haloarculaceae > Haloarcula > Haloarcula sp. JP-Z28. The sequence goes on from NZ_JAAOHT010000045.1 coordinate 8,797, forward strand.
ACGCCGCGGTTTTCGAACTTCTCGATAATCGTACCGTTCCCCACGTCGATGCCCATCGGCTCCCGATCGACACCGTACTCCTCCATGGCCGTATACACCGTCTCCGCCATCTTATCCTTGAGCCAGTCGCGTGCAGAAGCGCTGCCTGACGCCCGGGGAACGTTGCCGAGTCCCGGACAGGCATACCGGATGTCGTCGAGCCAGGGACAGTTGAACCGCTGGTTCGATGCGTGGTCTGCGGTGTCCCAGTGGACCACATCGCCGTCTTCGGTCAGGAGTGTGTAGTGGTCTGCCCCGCTCCCGCCAGTCATCGCCAGCCCAGTGACATACCGGACATTCGGGTCATTGATCAGCAGCATCGACCCCAGTTCGGAGTCCTGCAGTCGGTCGAGGGCACGTTCTTTTCGCTCGCGTCGCATCCGCTTGACGTCGATCCGTTCTTCCCAGTCGACGGCCATGGTGCCACGCGTTCCTTCCATGAAGTCGCGCTCGTACATCACATATGCGTACAGGCAGGTCCCTAATCAAACACTGGGTTCACCCTGGCCGAGACGAGACAGACGCGACTCTCACCGTACGCACGTCACACAGCGACGGCGGAACTGCTGTATCAGAGCGAGTCGAGCCCGTTCTCTTCCCGGAGAGTGTTGATGTAGGACCGGAACCCGGATTCGAGGTCGTACTCGACCTCGTAGCCGAGGTCCTCCTGTGCGGCGGTCATATCGAGATTCTGGGTCCAGGGGAGTTCGCCCTCATCAGAGACCGCAAGGTCGGCATCCGGGACGATTTCCCGGACAGCGTTGGCGGCTTCACGGATCGTCGCGAGGACGCCGCGGACGTTGTAGATGCGCTGGCTGAGGTCGTCTTCGTCGACAAACGTTGCTTTCCGGAACGCCTGTGCGATATCGCGGGCGTGTTGCCAGTCGATAACCTGGTCGCCGTACTCGACGCTGAACGGTTCGCCGAGTGCCGGCTTCTCGATGATGTTTGCGAGGAACGCCGACCCACCGGTTTCGCGGTAGGGGCCGTACGCGACCGTCGGACGGAGTCCAACGTGGTCAACACCGTAGTCCTCGTGGTAGACACGGGCCTGATGTTCGTTGTACTCCTTGGTTGCGCCGTAAAGCGTATCCGGATAGACGAGTTCGTTCTCGTCAACGTACTCGGCAGCGTAGTTGTGTGGCGGCGCGTACACTGCAGCGCTGGAGGCCCAGGTGACACGCTCGATCTGGTCGTCAAGAGTGCGTGCGGCCTCGAAGACGTTGTTCGTCCCTTTGATATTGACATCGAGGCCAGCCCGTGGGTTGTCCCGTGCTGTGTTCGTCAGGAGTGCCGCAAGGTGAACGATGTGGGTCGTCCCCGTTTCCTTGACGGCACGAATCACATCCGTCGCCTCGGAGACATCCCCACGCCGGATGGTCACATCGTTGGCGACACCCAGCTTCGAGAGGATGTGGTCGTCCGTCGAGAGGTCGTAGGCAACGACGTCGTGTCCGTGTTCGATGAGATCCTCGACGACGTACGAGCCGAGGAAGCCGGTTCCGCCAGTGACGAGTACCGTCGTATCTGTCATTGTTATATCAATGTGTGTTGCGTAGTTGATTTATATTCTTTGCTAAACCGTGTCTGGGAGCTCATTCGTGGAGCCCGCCCACTTCTTTGTAGAACGATGACTGGAGGGACTCGACCATCTCTTCGTCACGGTCGATGCGAACGTCGATAACGAAGGGGACATCGGCGCTGGTCCCTTCTTCGAGTGCAGTCGCGAGTTCAGCAGGCGTCACTGCCCGCGTCGCTTCAGCGCCGAACGCCTCGGCTGCTTTTACGAAGTCGGTGTCGTGGAACTCGACGCCAGCGATGTCGCCCTCCTCGTGTTGCATCTGACGAACCATCCCCAGGCTGGTGTCGTTGAGGACGACGAACGTGGGCGCGACGCCGTTCTCGACGGCTGTCTCCACGCTGGTCATCGTCATCGTGAAGCCACCGTCGCCGGCGACGGCGATGATATCTTTCTCCGTCGTAATAGCGGCTGACACCGCGGCCGGTGTTGCCCATCCCATCGCGCCGACGCCACCACTCCCGTAGTAGGTCCCGGTGCCCGGTGTCTGAAGGTAATTGAGTAACCAGAACCGGTTGTTCCCGGAGTCGGCGGTTACAATCGTTTCCGCATCGACGACAGCCTCGATTTCTTTGACTGCACGCTGTGGCTTGATCGGCGACGCATCCGACTCGCATTTGGGAGCATAGAATGACTCCTGCGCTGCGGCCGCACGGTCACGCGCCCAGTCGTTTCCAGCGCTTTCGGGGAGGTTCGCCGCCAGGTCATCGAGACTGTGTGCCGCATCACCGATGAGTGCCACATCTGCGGGGTAAACCCAGCCGGCGTTGCGTGTGTCGATATCTGCGTGGATGATGGTCTGTTCGTCGGGCCGGATGAACTCTGGGGACTGCCAGTTGGTGTCCATTGGGTTCATGCGACAGCCCACGACGAGGAGTACGTCCGCTTCACTGACGACCTGATTTGCACCCTCGTGACCGAAGGAGCCGATAACACCCGCAGCCAACTCGTGGGTTTCGGGGAACGTCGACTTGCCGAGATAGGAGGTCGTGACGACGGCATCAGTCGCCTCCGCGACAGTTTCAAGCTGGTCGTAGGCGTCGGCGGCGTGAACCCCGTTGCCGGCGATGATAACCGGCCGGTCAGCCTCGCTCAGGGCTGTTATCGCTGTTTTGACATCCTCGCGGGCCGGTCGCGATTCCCAGTTTTGTACCTGATCGTGGCCGTCCCAGACCGGCGGGATCGGATCTTCGGGCATCGCCTCGGTGACGGCGTCGCCATCAAGGATAATTGCCGTTGGCCCCGGCCGGCCAGCAGTCGCGTGTTTGAACGCGAGCTGGAGGCTGCGTACTGTCTCCGTTGGTGAGCGCGGGAACCAGTTTTCCTTGGTGTAAGCATCGAGCGCAGACGGAAGGTCCAATCCCCCGTAATCACCGCGAGCCTGCTGGTACGGCGCGAGCGTGGAATAGTCGCCACGCTCGCTGGCCTCGGTGATAACGACCATCGGTGACGAAGCGAGCTTGCCCTCCATCTGGCCGATTGCGCCGAGGCTGCCGATCCAGGGGCCTTGCCCCGCGAGGACCCCGGGGTTGCCGGTGAGTCGCCCGTGCATTTCGGCCATGACGCTGGCTTCGCGCTCATCGCGTGGTCGGACCATCTCGACATCAGCATCCGGGACGTGGTCAAGGATCTCGATGGCACGACCACCGGGATATCCGAAAACGTACTCGACGCCTTGTTCGTCCAGTTCTTCGACAAGGCGCTTTCCTGTTTCAGTCATGGGTAGTGGATTTGGCTGTCATTATCCATTGTCGCGTTACGTCCCACTGTGGGTAACTCCCAAGATATAGAGTTTGGGGTGCAACGTTGCAGTAGTCACGATTGAATAGGCGGATACTCGGGTCCTGTGAACCCAACGGCCCTACTGTGGCGTTCAAGTAAGTCGATTATCCCACAGTGCCAGTTTCCACTGCTTTCAATCGCTCTACTGTCCGTGTTCTGCAGTGTTCCACACGAGGAGCGTTCTAATAGTTGGGACAAAATATATTCCAGAATTGCAGCTGTAATTCTATATCACTATTACTACAACATTTTGTATAGATGCCCGTTATAAGCGCTCTGGATGCCTTTTCGTCTTCTGAGCGGTCAGGCTACCTCTCGCAAGTTCGGATACAGTCGATGACGGATTACAGCGTTACTACTGTAACAGATATCGGTCGTGGGGTCGAAATACTGTTACAATCATATGGATGTAACAGCAGCTGTGCCCACAGAACAACCTTGTGGAATAACTACAGTTTTCTAGTAGATGCAGTTACGAATAGAGCCTATCTGTGGTAAAACTGTCCGTTCTTCAACACTGCAATTACAGTGAGGGTTTCGGGGGAGTCAATGGCAGGTGGCATTCCACGATCGAACTACGTAGGAGCGGTCGAAGTGGACGTCGCCGGCCCGCCGTTCTAATAATTCGAACTCTCGGACGTTACAACTGGTTTATATATTAGCGGCATCTGAGTGGTCGCCTACATAGACGGGGGTGACAACGGGACTCCGGATCTGAGACTGTCTCCCGGTACGAGAATCATCCGCCTCACACTCGGTGTCGGCGGTCCAGCGCTGGCGATCGATGTGACACTCGAATCAGCATCTGCGTCTCCGATAACCGTGCCGATGAGGGGCAGGAGTACGCTGTAGCGACCAGCGGGTACGGACGACGCCCTGTCCCCGGCGCCGTTCGTATGGTTCGAACGGGAATCGGCACTGGCGCGGCACGGACGCAACTGTGGAGAAAATACAGGCAGTTCAGATGCGAGTGGTCTGAACATCAGTGTGGTCGGTGTCCAATAGGGCTCGCACGCGGTCAGCGACAGTAAAGTGAGGTAAGCGCAGCAGCCGGAGTGTTTTCTGCATCCAACTCAGGCCCTCTCCGAGTTCGCTCCGTCGCTGCGTGGAACCGCTACGGTTCATAATAATGTTTATCACGAAAGATTGTGTCATGGGGAGTGTTGCGATGCACGATACAGTCAGCCGTCGAACTGTCATGAAGAGCATTGGTGCCGCAGGCGCTGTCGGACTTGCAGGCTGTTCGACAGACGGTGGTAGTAGTGGGAACACCATCAGCATGGGCATCCTAATGGGGGTAACGGGTGGGTTGTCCGAAGTGGGCCCCGCAATTCGGGATGCAGCAGAACTAGCTGTAAAACAGGTCCGAGACGCGGACAACGGGTTCTCAGTCGATACGCAGTTTGAGAATACGGAGACCAAACCGAGTCGGGGCGTGAGTGGTGCAGAAGCACTCGTGAATGGTGGCTATCCGATGATTTGCGGGGGACTAGCGTCATCAGTGACGCTGCAGGTCGCAGAGAACGTCGCAATTCCGAATCAGACGGTGATGTGCTCACCATCGGCGACGTCGCCGGATGTCTCCTCACTGGAGGATAACGACTTCGTGTACCGGACGCCGCCAACGGACAAGTTGCAGGGATCACTGCTGGCACAGATCGCGGCCGAACGGCTTGAGAAGGAGAGCGCAGCTATCCTCTTTCTCAACAACGCGTACGGGAACGGCCTATCAAACGGATTCACGAAGACATTTGAGGAGGAGTATGGCGGTGAGGTCCTGAATCAGGTCTCGTACTCGGCAGGTCGCTCTTCCTACACGTCACAGTTGCAGAACACGCTTGACGGTGACCCAGAGACGCTCGTGATCATCGGCTACCCCGAGAGCGGGAACAAAATCTTCCGGAACTTCTACGAGAACTTCGACAGAGCGGATATGGATATTCTGGTCCCGGACGGACTCAGGGCCGATGACTTGCCCGGGAACGTGGGCCACGACATGACAAACGTCCGCGGGACCAACCCATCCTCAGCCGGACCGGGAATTGAGTACTTCAAATCTGCGTATCAAGACGAGTATGACTCTGCACCGGGGCCGTTCAATCAGCAGTCGTTCGATGCTGCGGCAGTCCTCATGCTGGCACGCGCGGCGGCCGGTGAAGATGACGGGACTGCAATCCGCGATCAGATGCGGGCGGTTACAGACTCCGGTGGCGAAGCAGTTGGACCTGAAAATCTGGGCGAAGGCGTTTCGCTGGCGGCCGACGGGAACGAAATCAATTATCAGGGCGTCTCGGGCCCAGTTGAGTTTGACGACAATGGTGACCTGGCCAGCGCCGTGTACAATTACTTCAGGTATACAGAGAACGGCACGGAGAATATCGAGCAGGTGGAAGTGTAACGAGAACACTGCGGGCTTCCACACTCCGGATTACGATTACCCCGCATATACAGCAGACTGAATGGCTTTTGTGCCGTGGCCGTAACTCAGGGACCGTGCGCCATGTTGTCTGGCAGAGCTGGTGTTATACTCACTCACGCACAACCCAAAGACTATAATCAAATACTGTTATACTTATGAACTGATGTCTCAGTACGCAGCACGCGTCGAAGAGATGGATATCAGTGGCATCCGAGAAGTCTTCGAAGCGGCAGGCGAAGACGCAATAAATCTAGGTCTCGGTCAACCTGATTTCCCAACTCCAGAACACGCTCGGGAGGCAGCGATGAGTGCGATTCAGGACGGGATGGGTGACTCATACACGTCCAACAAGGGGATTCCAGAACTCAGAGAGGCCATCAGTGACCGCTATGCTACCGACAACGGGCAGGACATACCAGCTGAAAATATCATTGCGACCGCCGGCGCAAGCGAGGCGATTCACGTCGCAATCGAAGCCCACGTCCAGCCAGGCGACGAAGTACTCTGCCCTGACCCCGGGTTTCTGGCCTATGAACAACTGGTGTTGCTCGCCGGCGGCGAACCAAAACGGGTCGAACTCAGGGACGACCTGACCCTTGACCCCGCTGCTGTCGAGAATGCTATCACAGATAACACGTCGCTGTTTATTGTTAACAGTCCTGCAAACCCCACCGGTGCAGTGCAATCGAAGCGAGATATGGCAGAGTTCGCGCGGATCGCGGATGAGCATGAAGTCATTTGTCTCTCCGATGAGGTCTACGAGAAGATCGTCTTCGATGGTGAACACCACTCACCGGCGGAATTCGCCAACTCTGATAGGGTCATTCAGGCCAGTGCGTGCTCGAAAACGTACTCGATGACAGGCTGGCGGCTCGGCTGGGTGGCGGCCAGTGCAGAGCGAATCGAACGGATGCTTCGGGTGCATCAGTACGTACAGGCGTGTGCCAGTGCCCCCTCACAGTACGCTGCTGAAGCGGCGCTCACCGGTCCACAGGAACCAGTGAGAGAGATGGTGTCAGCCTTCGAGGAGCGTCGGGACGTTCTTCTCGACGGGTTAGCGGATATCGGCCTCCACACGCCAGTGCCGAAGGGAGCGTTCTATGCGATGCCCCACGTCCCGGACGGATGGACCCAGAAGATGCTGGACAACGATGTTATCGTCGTCCCCGGCGAGGCGTTCGGGCCGAGTGGTAAAGGACAGGCGCGCATTTCGTATGCCACGAGTACGGCTGAGCTGAAAGAGGCGCTGGAAGTGATGCGAACGGTCACGAACTCTCTGTAGCGCACCAGCAGGGACTCGCGACTGAGCGTTTCGTACAGCGAGCGGTTTCATCTTCGTCATCCGATGAGCGGTGTCATATTTCTCGTCGCGGGCGCATGCGTACGGAACTGTGCACCGAATCTTTCATTCGACACCGACAGTTGCAAAGCCGGTCTGATTTAGCCGTCACGTCTATCATTGTCAACAAATACCGTGTGTAAAACTAGCATGAAATAGGCACATATCTTCGGTTTCGCGGTATCTATGACTATTTTACATCAAGATTTTTAAGACTGGGTACAGAGCACCAAAGTATGGCGGCACGAGACTACTACAGCCGTGGACAGAATCTGGTATACAACCGCCCAGTACTCGTTATATTCGCAGTTATCGGCGTGTTTCTCGTATTCGATATTCTTCGACAGGTAGGCACTGGAACAGTTGCCATCACAGACCTCATGAGTTATCTCTGGAACGGACTGGTGCTGGGCATGTCGCTTGGACTGGCCGGTGTCGGCCTCTCGATGACATACAGTATCCTCAATTTCGCGAACTTTGCCCACGGTGACTTGATTACGAGCGGTGCGTTCGCCGGATGGGCGACGGCGTTTCTGATTGCCGGGCTGGGAGAGTTCTCTGTCGAATCGCTCATTCTTATCGGCGGCCCAATCGCAGTCGGTTCGAATGAGCTTGGCATCAATGTTGTCAATACCCCGCTGGCGCTTCTGGCTGGCTTACTCGTCGCTGCGGTTCTGACAGCCGCCCTTTCGCTCTTGCTGGATCGAATCGTGTTCAGACCGATGCGCAGCGCTGACGGTGTGACATTGATGATTGCCAGCGTCGGCGTCGCGCTGTTCCTCCGGAATTTCCTCACCTATTCGTTTCTGACTGACAGCCGTGGGCTGACAGGCGGCAACGTCCCCCAGTTTACTGTTGCGGGCGTCACGTTCGGGGGACACCAGATTACGCTGGTCGTCGTCGCCGCGCTCCTGATGCTTGGGACTCACATCCTGCTCCAGTACACCAAAATCGGCACCGCGATGCGTGCAATGGCTGCGAACAAGGACCTCGCAAAAGTCACGGGCATCCCAACGGAGCGCGTTGTCAAACTCACGTGGATTATCGGCGGCGGGCTTACCGGGTGTGCAGGCTTTCTTATCGCACTACAGCAGGGGACGCTCACAGTGACAATGGGGTGGGACCTGCTGTTACTGGTGTTCGCAGCGGTCATCCTCGGCGGTGTCGGTTCGATCTACGGCGCAATGGTCGGCGGTGTCATTCTCGGTCTCGCGAGTCGACTCGCGCTCGTCTGGATTCCAGCCAGCTTCCTTCTGGTTGCGGCGTTCGTTATCATGATCGTCATGCTGCTCGTGCGTCCATCGGGGCTGTTCAGTGGGAGGACGACGGCATGAGTACAGGCTCTCTTCAGGCGCGGGCTGAGGGCTGGCTTGGCGACAATGACGTCCGCTTGCTCATCGCTCTGGCACTCGCGATCGGGGGATTGTACGCGCTTTTCAGTGTCGTGCTTGGATTCCAGCTGAATGGCACAGTCAACACGCTCCGTCGTGTCGCGTTCCTCTCCGCGATTTATGCCATGTTAGCGCTTGCACTGAACCTCCAGTGGGGATACGCGGGTCTGTTCAACCTCGGTGCGGCCGGGTTCATGGCCATCGGTGTATACACGATGGGGATACTGACCGCTCCAGTGACGGCCAGTCCGCCCGGCTTCGGGCTGCCACTTCCGGTCGCGATTGTGGGTGCTATCCTCGTGACTGGAATCATTGGCGGCCTTGCAGCGTTGCCTGCGATCCGACTTCGTGCCGATTATCTTGCAATCGTCACTGTCGCGTTCTCGGAAATCGTCCGCCTCACACTCCGCGCGCCGGAGTTCGCGAACACTCGCATTGCCGGCGTTGCATTCGGAACGGGCGGTGCGACGGGGCTGTCGTTGCCATCGAACCCGATCCGGATTCTATTTTACACAGACCCGGCCACAACAGCCCCAGCGCCAAATGCTCTAGGTGCGGCGATATTCAGCACCGTGGAACCGCTGGGAATCGAGGAGACGCTGGTCATCGGCTGGGCGTACGTAATTGTGTTGTGTCTCTGTCTCGGCCTCCTGTACTGGTTGATGATCCGCATCGGGAAGTCACCCTTCGGACGGGTGCTCAAGAGTATTCGCGAGGACCAGCAAGTCACGCAGGCGCTGGGAAAAGATACGCGTCTGTTCAAGATCAAGACGTTCGCGCTTGGCTGTGCGCTCATGGGCCTGATTGCCATCTTCTGGCGTCTCTCCGGGGGCTATGCATCGCCACGGATGTTCAAGCCGATACAGACCTTCTACATCTTCATTGCGCTGTTTATCGGTGGAACTGGCTCGCCAACGGGGAGTATCGTTGGCGGTGCTCTGTTCGCGAGCCTGCTCTTCGAGGGCCCCTCGTTCATCCGCCGGGTGGTGGCGGAGTACCTCCAGCTCAGCAACGCTCCCGATACGCTTGTCAGTGCCCTCGCCGAGTTAGGAACTCTCGATGTCACGCCGCTGCTGGCGTACTCCGTGCAGGACGTGAGTATTTCGGCTCTCAGACTCATGCTGCTCGGTATCGTTCTGGTGTATCTCATGCAACGGCACCCGGATGGGCTGCTTGGCCATCGAAAAGCAATCGCATCGAGCGTTGCACTCTCACAGCAGGCGACTCGCGAGGACGATAATGAGTAAGAACGGACATTCAGCACGGAGCGATCAGACCCGGAACGGACAGCAAGAGCAGATACTCAAAGTGGAAAACCTGCGAAAGACATTTGGTGGTATTACCGCTGTCGCTGACGTCTCTTTCCACGTCGAAAAGGGGTCGATCACTGGTCTGATCGGTCCGAACGGTGCCGGCAAGTCGACGACATTCGACCTGATTACCGGTGTGCAACGCCCAGACGGGGGCGCAGTCGAGTTCAATGACACGGAGATAACGGGGTATCGGTCAGATCAGGTCGCAAATCAGGGCCTCGTCCGGACTTTCCAGATAGCACGAGAGCTATCAGAGATGACCGTGCTGGAAAACCTGATGCTGGCACCACAGAACCAGGCCGGCGAAGCAGTCTGGCGAGCGGTCCTCCCGCGAGCCAGAGCACAGGTCGTCGAACAAGAAAAAGAACTTCGAGAACAGGCCTGGGAGATGCTCGAACTGTTTGAGATTGAGCACGTCGCGCACGAATCCGCCGGGAATCTCTCAGGTGGCCAGCGGAAGCTGCTAGAGATGGCGCGCGTGCTCATGACCGATCCCGAGATGGTGCTGCTGGATGAACCGCTTGCGGGAGTCAACCCAACACTTGAGGAGAAACTCATTGACCGGCTGCATACGCTCAAAGAGCAGGGGTACACCTTCCTCTTCGTCGAACACGACATGGACGTTATTATGAATAACTGCGACACGGTCATCGTGATGCACCAGGGGAGTGTCCTTACAGAGGGGCAACCAGACGCAGTGAAAAACAACGAAAAAGTGCTTGATGCATATCTCGGAGAAGAGGTGAAAATATGAGTCTGCTGTCAGTACAGCAACTGGACGCCGGGTACGGTGACCTGCAGATTCTCACAGATGTCGACATGGAAGTCGGACAGGGTGAGTACATCACCATCGTCGGCCCGAACGGTGCAGGCAAGTCCACGGTGATGAAATCAGTGTTTGGACTGACGACGTACATGGGGGGTGAAATCATATTCGACGACAGAGATATCGACGGCGAACAACCGGAAGATATCATCTCATATGGATTAAGCTTCGTTCCCCAGAGCAACAACGTGTTCGAGCCACTGACCGTCACAGAGAACCTCAAGATGGGCGCATACACGCTGGATCAGTTCCCTGAGGACCGGCTTCAGGCGGTTTATAACCGGTTCCCAATACTGGAAACGCGGTCGGAGCAGAAGGCTGGGACACTGTCTGGAGGGCAACAACAGATGCTGGCGATGGGCCGTGCGCTCATGCTCGATCCAGATCTGTTACTCCTTGACGAGCCCAGTGCTGGCCTTGCACCCGACCTCGTTGACGAGATGTTTGACCGCATTGACGAGATCAACGACGCCGGTACCGCCGTTCTCCTCGTCGAACAAAATGCAAAGGAGGCACTGCGGCGGTGTGACCGCGGTTATGTCCTTGTGCAGGGGCAGAACCGACACGAGGACAGCGGTGAGGCACTTCTCAACGACCAACAGGTGCGGGAGGACTTCCTCGGCGGGTAGCTCCTGTACCCCAGCACTGGCTTGGTGACTATGCTCTGCCACGGCCATAAGATCGACACAAGACACTGTACTGGTTGCTGAGTCCGTCGTTGATTTCATAACCGGCGAATAGATTTCCACACTACAGACTTGGCTCCAGTGACGTTACAGATAATTGAACACATACAGTTCTTAGCAGCGGTTCGTGAAAGCCATATGTCAGTGAGAATATCTGAGTGGCGTCTGTATCAACACTTTCCCAAGACGTAGTGCATAGATATTCTAGTCAATTGTGTGTTACTTCCTGTTGCATCTACGCTTCTTCGGGCCAGCAGCGGTCACCATTCGCACCGGACTAGCTACTGTGGCGTGTGAACGGGTGTCGCACAAACAATAAGTATCTACCATGTTAGACTTCATATATGCATCCGGGTTTGAACCCTATCGCCTGCCCTGCAGGTCAGCTGTCCCGGCAGTTAATGGATTGGGCACTGCCCTCTTCCACAGCTACATTTTTTACATTTTCGACATTTAAACTGGCGTAGACTGCCAGTGCACAGGTGGGCCCTGTGCTCCGGTGGAAAACGCCAGCCTTGAACGCGCTCGAAGAGCCGTAACCAGCGGCTGTTCGGGTTATCAGGGTCTGTTGAGGGAGCGTCTGTCGAATACAAAACATCATCGAAAACAATGAACATGAAAAACGAAGCAGGAAGCACGGACTTGCCAGCGCCCGTTAGAGAAGACTCGGATCTGGTCCAGGTACTGGATGCCGAGGGCAACGTACTGCCACAGGCGTCTGTCCCGGACATTTCAGACAGGCAGTTACTTGAGATGTATGAGACAATCAAGCTTGCTCGGCACTTCGACCAGCGGGCCATCAGCTTCCAACGACAGGGGCGGCTCGCGACGTATGCACCAATGACCGGGCAAGAAGGATCCCAGGTCGCCACGAGCCTGGCACTTGCCGAGCAGGACTGGTTGTTCCCGACCTACAGAGAGCACGCGGCGAAGTACGCCCATGGGATGGATCTGGTATCCCTGTTCGAGCCACTGAGAGGCTATCGAGACGGATACGCGATCCCGGACGATGTCAACGTGATGCCGGAGTATATTCCGATTGCAACGCAGGTTCCACAGGCCATGGGAATGGCGTGGGGACACAAGCTACAGGGAAAGACCGAGACGGCCGTCCTGTGTCATCTCGGAGATGGTGCGACCTCAGAGGGAGATTTCCACGAAGGACTGAACTTCGCCGGGGTGTTCGACGTCCCCGCTGTATTCGTCTGCAACAACAACCAATGGGCGATTTCGGTCCCCCGAGAGCGACAGACCGCGAGCGAAACCATCGCTGAAAAGGCACAGGCGTATGGTATCGACGGCGTTCGAGTCGATGGGCTGGACCCGCTGGCGGTCTACAAAGTCGCCAGTGAGGCACTGGCGAAAGCCCGGAATCCGGGTCCCGGAGAGCGCCGTCCAACGCTTATTGAGTCTGTCCAGTATCGCTTCGGCGCACACACGACCGCGGATGACCCGTCTGTTTACAGAGACGAATCAGAGGAGGAGGCCTGGCGGGACCGTGACCCTGTGGACCGCATTGAAAAGTATCTGTACAACGAGGGCATCCTCGATTCCGACCTCGAGAGTGAGATCCAGGACAGTATCGAACAGGAAGTCAGCGAGGCGATAGAGACGGCAGAGCAGACAGAAGCGAGTCCGGACAACATCGTCGAGCATGTGTACGAGGACGTTCCAGCGCGACTCGAAGAACAGCGGGACGAATTGAACCGACTGCGCGAGAAATATGACGACGGCGCGTTCTCGGAGGTGCTGGAATGAGTTCGACAGCCAGCGCGCAGACGGGCCAGAAAGCCCAGAGTCTCACCCTTGTGGAGGCGATACAGGACGGGCTGTACACAGAAATGTCACAGGACGACAGCGTCGTCGTTCTGGGCGAAGACGTCGGGAAGAACGGCGGTGTCTTCAGAGCAACTGACCAGCTATACGAAGAGTTCGGCGAAGACCGCGTCATCGACACGCCACTGGCCGAAGCCGGAATCATCGGGGCTTCGATTGGACTCGCACAGACCGGCATGAAGCCTGTTCCCGAGATGCAGTTCATGGGCTTCATGTATCCTGCTTTCGACCAGATTGTCAGTCACGCTGCACGCCTCCGGAGCCGTAGTCAGGGGCAGTATTCAGTGCCGATGGTGATACGGGCTCCATACGGCGGTGGGATCCGGGCCCCGGAACACCACTCCGAGTCAAAGGAAGCGTTCTTCGTGCACGAGCCCGGGCTCAAGGTCGTCTCACCGAGCACGCCCTACGATGCCAAGGGACTGCTAGCGGCGTCGATTCGTGACCCTGACCCAGTTATATTCCTCGAGCCGAAGTTGATCTACCGCGCCTTCCGTGAGGATGTCCCGACGAAACCATACCAAGTGTCGCTGAATGAGGCCGCTATCCGGCGTGAGGGGAGCGACATCTCAGTCTACACTTGGGGCGCAATGACTCGGCCGGCGCTGATCGCTGCGGAGAATCTTAGCCAGTCACACGGCATCGATGTCGAAGTCATCGACCTGCGAACCCTGTCTCCCCTCGATATAGAGACGATCACTGACTCGTTCAAAAAGACCGGAAGAGCTGCGATTGTCCACGAAGCACCGAAGACTGGCGGATTAGGGGCTGAAATCGCAACGACGATTCAGGAAGAAGCACTCGTGCATCAGGAAGCGCCAATTAAGCGAATTGCTGGCTTCGATGCCCCCATGCCGCTCCATTCACTGGAGGATTACTACCTGCCACAGGCGGTCCGTATCCAAGACGGCATCCGCGAAACAGTCGATTTCTAACATGGTACGCGAATTCGAACTCCCCGATGTCGGAGAAGGCGTCGCCGAGGGCGAACTGCTTCGCTGGCGTGTTGAGCCGGGTGACGCAGTTTCCGAAGACCAGCCAGTCGCGGAAGTCGAGACCGACAAAGCCGTCGTTGACGTCCCATCCCCTGTCGACGGTGTTGTTGAAGAACTCCGTGCTGCAGAAGGTGAGATGGTCCCAGTCGGTGATGTGATTATCGTTTTCCGGGTCGACGGTGAAGACGGTCCGAAAGCAACTGAAACAGCGCCTGCAGACGACACCACTGCGGGCAGTGGCCAGCAAACCGAAGTTGGAGCCACAGCACAGCCAGCCGAAGAGACGCAGTCAGAACCAGCGATTACACAGCGCGTCCAGGTCCCCGCCCCGCCGTCTGTGCGGCGTCTCGCCCGCGAACTGGGCGTCGATATTTCCAGCGTTGCGGACTCGTCTTCGGGACGTATAACGGAGCCGGATGTCCGCGCGTACGCGAGTCCGGAATCCTCGACTCAGGAGCGTTCAAGCCAACAGACCACTGCTGCCGAGCAACGAACACAGCAGGCAGCCCCGGCGCAGTCTGTCAGTCCGGCACAGACGAGAGAAGTGGTAGACCGGGAGACGACGGTGGCCGTCCCGAAAACGAGACACATCGCAGCGGAGGAAGGAATTGATCTCGATACTGTCCCCACTGATGAACAAAAAGACGGAGAACCGTTTGTCACGCTCGAAGCGGTCCAAGAGTATGCCGAGGCACAGCAGCAGGCACAGCAGACGGATCGAGACGCGGTAGCTGAGAGGGCAGCGGCAGACGAGCCAACGCGCCCCGAGTCTCGGAAGCCGTACAAGGGGATCAGGCAGACGATTGGAGCGGCGATGACATCGTCGAAATATACGGCCCCACACGTCACTCATCAGGATGAGGTTGATGTTACTGCGCTGGTCGATGCTCGTTCGACCCTCAGACAGGAGGCCGAGGCGCACGATATCCGACTGACGTATATGCCGTTCGTAATGAAAGCGTGTGCCGCGGCTCTACAAGAGAATCCGCAGGTAAATGTCTCTCTCGACGAAGCAAACGAAGAGATAGTCGAAAAGCAGTATTACAACATCGGTGTCGCAACGGCAACTGATGACGGGCTGCTGGTTCCCGTTGTCGAGAATGTTGATGCGAAAGGCCTGCTGGAGGTCGCATCGGAAACCAACGAAAAAACCCAGAAAGCGAGAGAACGCAGTCTCTCGCCGGAGGAAATGCGCGGCGGGACATTTACTATCTCGAACATCGGCGGGATTGGCGGGGAGTATGGAACGCCAATCATCAACCAGCCGGAGAGCGCTATCCTGGCACTGGGTGAAATTAAAAAGAAACCACGGGTCGTCGAAGCGGATGGTGAAGAGACGATAGAACCTCGTCACATCATGACACTCTCGCTGTCGTTCGATCATCGAGTGCTTGATGGCGCAGACGCCGCACAATTTACAAACTCCATACAGAAGTACCTGCAAAATCCAAACCTGCTACTACTAGAATAATGGTTGTCGGAGATGTAACTACGTCGACTGACGTACTGGTTATTGGCGCGGGCCCCGGCGGATACGTCGCCGCGATTCGCGCTGCACAGCTTGCCCTTGATGTCACGCTTGTTGAAAAAGGAGAGTATGGGGGCGCCTGTCTCAATCGTGGCTGTATCCCCTCTAAGGCCCTGATACACGGTTCAGAACTGGCATCGGAGGCGGGCCAGGCGGAGGAACTGGGGATTTACGCGGACCCAACAGTTGCGCTCGACGAGATGATGAGCTGGAAAGACGGCATCGTCGACCAACTAACGAGCGGTATTGAGCAGCTGTGTACGGCAGCCGGCGTGAATCTGCTGAAAGGGACTGCCGAATTTGCTGCTGAGAACAAGATCAGAATCGTCCATCAGGGAGAGGGGCAGGGCTCTGAATCGCTGAAATTCGAAAACTGTATCATCGCGACGGGGTCCAGACCGATTGAAATTCCAGGGTTCGGTTTTGAGGATGAGCGTATTGTTTCGTCAGATGGCGCGCTGAACTTCGACACAGTGCCCGACGAACTCGTAATCGTTGGAGCCGGATACATCGGCATGGAGCTAGCGACTGTCTATAGCCGACTTGGAAGCGACGTCTCGGTCATTGAGATGCTAGGGCAGGCGCTTCCCAGCTATGAGGAAGACATTGCCTCGATAGTCAGGAAGCGAGCAGAGCGTCTCGGTGTGGATTTCCATTTCGGGTACACCGCAGACAGCTGGGCAGCGTCGGATGGTAAGGCCGTCCTGACTGCTGTCCCTGCAGACGAGGCGGCGCATGATAGCGATATAGAACTCACCGCTGACAGAATACTCGTTGCTGTTGGCAGACGCCCGGTGACTGACACGCTCAGCATCGACGATGCCGGCGTCGAGACCAATGCTCAGGGATTCATTCCAACAGATAGCACATGCCGGACGAACAAGGAGCACATTTTCGCGGTCGGTGACGTTGCTGGTGAGCCGATGCTCGCACACAAAGGATCGAAAGAAGGGGAGGTTGCAGCGGAGGTCATTGCTGGTGAACCCGCTGCGGTCGATTATCAGGCACTCCCGGCCGCCGTGTTTACCGACCCGGAAATCGGAACTGTCGGGCTGACAGAGAACGAAGCAGCGAACAAGGGTATGACACCTGTCACAGGCGAGTTCCAGTTCCAGGCGTCTGGACGAGCACTAACAGCAAACCGGGCAGAAGGCTTTGTCCGAATTATCGCCACAAAAGAAACCGAACGTGTGATCGGTGCAGAGATTGTCGGTCCAGAGGCATCCGAGTTGATTGCAGAAATAGCAGCCATGATAGAGATGGGTGCAAAGCTTGAGGACATCGGCTCAACTGTTCACACACATCCAACATTAAGTGAAGCGATAATGGAAGCTGCACAGAATGCGAGAGGGAAGGCGATACACAGACGAAACTGACCAGGCCATATTGACACCTCAGTCACGGGATACACAACCAAACCGAGCGGATATCTACCCAGTCATCGTCTATCCGATACTGTTTGCCGGTTTGGAGATGCAGCTCCAGAACAAGTCGTTCTCTGACCGGGCTCTCCGCCTTGTGTGGGTCAGACAGACCGTAGTTTGATTCCAGAGTCGGACGTCCGAGACGACCCAGAGTCAGTCGTTTGCGACCGTCTGGGTTGCGCCAGCGTCACTGGCGCTCAGTTTGTTTTCCTCTTCTTCGGGTCTCGGTGCGTCTGTTGGGAGGTTTTCGTACAGAATTCCCTTGCTTGCGTTGTAGCATGTCATACGATGGCATGGCTGACAGACGTATATAAATTCGTCCCTTATTCTGTACCACTGAATATTAACATTCCGGGAATGTTTATATATTGAACGATATCTCAGAACAGTATAATAGCGTATCTGTTTCGATTCGGCGAAGATATAGACACATTCGGACCATTTTCTGCGCTGAACACTTTGTCGTTGCATCGTGTGCCAGTCCTTCTCATCATTTGCAGTTCTACAATGCTGAGTGTAATCCGAATATTTTGGATTATATACACTCTCGCTGTAGATTCATGACTGGGTCTGCTCCTCGCCGAAACAGGTATGTTAGATATCGGGGTACTGCGATGTCATGCATTCCTCTTCACAGAAGAAATGCTCTGTTATCCCCCCGTCTGAGTTACGTATCGTAACCCCGCTATACCTCATCTGTTCGCTGATCACCTGTCCACAGTAATCACAGCGGTAGTCCGGTGACCCACCGACCAAGATTCGAGTTGACTTGTTCTGGATATTCAGTTCAGTAGCGACTGCGTTGCTGCTGGCTTCCATAGCGCAACGAGCAGTTGTTAGTGATTGCTCCGCCTCAGCTTGTCCATTCATTGTTTGCCTTGGTTGGTTGTTGACAGCGATTGCACTCGTTCCATCTACTGTTGTACACGACTCTGGAACCGCTACGGTCGTTTCACCGACGTTTTCCACCTGTGCCGGGTTACGCCCGGACTGTAGTGGTCTACGCAGGCTATCGGGTAGGCAGTGTAAAAAACGGATAACCGGTCGCTATAGCCACTGGTTCCATCGTTTTCCGGGGCGCTTTTGCCGTCTGGGTACCCGGCTTCATACCTTCGTATGCTAAACTATCGTATTTAATCATTTGGTTGGTCTGGTCAGTGTTTCCACTGAGATGGGGCCGTTCACTAGCTCGATTGAGTGCTGGGTGTGAACACCACTCACAAAATGGTTAAGTGTACATCCGTTAAAGATAGTCTCATGAACCCGGGCGTCGACTGTATGGCTTGGAACGCAAGCCCGCTGTCCCGGCAGCCGATCAGTGCAGACCCTTCTACATCCGGTTTTACGTTTTTTACATTTTTCAAATTTTAAACTGACGTAGACCACCACAGTGCGGGCAAACGCCGGCACACAGGTGGAAAACGTCAGTCCTGGCTGGTCCCCAAAGCGCCAGCCGACGGTTTTCGGGTCGCGACGACCCACCTCACGAAGCGCTGCGACACCAACGACGAAATCATAATCAGCGACATCATGAACGCACAAAACACGCAGAAGTACTGTAGCCAACAATCAGCAGACATCGCAAACGCAGACCAAGCGCGGAGGGCGGTCCCTGAAAGCGTTGAGAGCCAATCTATCCGGGTCGTAGTTAGCTCGATTGCAACGCGACACTGCGACCACTGCGGAACGCCGATCGGTGAAAACGTCCGGTATCGAAATGTCACGACCAGAGATAGTGCTGGCAACGTCACGGAATACGCGTTCTGCGGTGTCGATTGTAAGACGGCTCGGTTCCCGCGGCTCGGCTGAGCGCTGGCTGTCGTGGGGGAATGTCCGCGTACCGGACCGCTAGCTGGGCTACTAGCTTCTTTTTGACAATACGGACAGATATCTCATTTGGATTGACAGTCACAGCCATCCTGTTCCAGAAACGCGACAATATCGTAGCTACGGCCACAGTCCTCACACAGCACCTGTACTTCGTTGATGATGTTGAAATCGCCGACCGAGATAGCATCGTTTTTGTCCAGACTCTCGATAGTTTGTCTCGTGACAGCGGTGGTTCGGCCCCGGAGGCGCTGTATTGAGTCGATGGCGCTCTCTTTTCGTTCTGCGGGCGTCTGCTCAGGTCGGGCCGCGCCACGGTCGTTCTTGAGATAGCGATACACCGTCTGGTGGGAGATAAAATCAGCCATCACGGATTCGACATCGATCCCGCTCTGTTCAAGCCGAGAGCGTATGAGCGGGGCGTCCGCATCATCTTCGTGCAGTGACTGATAGACCTGCTGGATGTCGCCACTCAATGTCGGAGCGTCACTCCCATCGATGGCGGACTCAAGCACCGACCGGTTGAAGTAGTCAGCAAGGTCGCGAGTACTTTCTTTCTCTCCGTCAGCACCAACCCACCGATTTTCGAGTTCTGCACCCATCCCGACAAGATCGTATTTTTGAATTACGGCATCGACCTTGCTCGTTCCCCCATCGGACTGTGAGTCGTCTGTGGTCATGATCCGATTTAAGAGCCCCATGGTTACTAAACACTCTCGCATATCGAGAGCCCTGCCGGGGCCTTCACACGCAGAGTTGTATCGGGCCTGTACGCTGGTATGCGTTGACCCATTCACAAACCGAACTACTCATCTGACGCAGATTCGGGCTCGCGAACCCACGTCACCGGGACCGGGGACTTTCGGACGAGTTTGGCGCTGACGCCTCCCATGACGTACCTGCTGAAATCAGTCTGCCCGTGTGTCCCCATAACCGCGAGATCGACTTCATTCTCGTCGATGTAGTCGCAAATCACCTTCGAGGGGTCACCGTGCTCAATGACACTGGTGACCGTGTCAAGCGAGGTGTCGTCGATCTTCTCGGTCGCCCCGGCCATAATTTCGTTCGCTCGCTCAGTCAGCTCCCCCTCTTTCAGAACGGAGCGTGCATCCGGCCCGAGGCCACCAGTCTCGACAACGTGAAGCAGATGGAGTGTTGCGTCCGTCGCCCTCGCGACAGCAATCCCCTCTGCCAGTGCGAGGTCTGCGCCACGACTCCCATCCGTCGGGACGAGGACGTGCTGTGGCGGATACACGAGTGGCCGATCTCTGTCAGGGTTGACCGCAATGACAGGAACTTCCGCTGTGTTGATGACGCGTTCAGTGACGCTCCCGAGCAGGATTCGCTGGATCCCACGCTGTCCGTGTGTCGGCATAACGATGCAATCACTGTCGGACTGTTGGCTGTAGTCGACAATCGTCTTATGCGGGTCACCCTGAAGCACCGCAGAGACAACGGGAACGCCCTCATCTTTCGCATATTGTGTGGCTTCCGCCACGATGCGCTCTCCTTCTGTTTCGAGCACGTCGATGACCTCTCCACGAATCGTAGTGACGCTGTTTCGGCCAGTGTCGGCGACGTTGAGGATGTGCATCGTCGCCTCATGTTCGGATGCGATCTGTAGCGCGTATTCAAGGACCGATTCTGCGGCGTTGCTTCCGTCGGTCGGGAACAGGATGGTGTCGTACATACTGGTAGTCGCGTGTTTGCATATCAGTCAGCTATCTGGGCAACGGCGGACGTAGCGCGGTACTCGGGGACGGGTCCCTGTTTGTTCCTCGTTGAGCGTGGCTTCTGTGTCGTTGCCTGCGTCTCAAACTGTTGGTCTCGGTGTCTTTTCAGATGCATGGTACTTCAGAGACGCTGTTCGAAGAACTACACAGGGGTATCTAATAACATCTCGCCTGCTGCAGTCCTCTGTATCCGGATAGTGAACGGACAGCACCGCCGTTAGACGCCTCGATACGTTTAGCGCGGTAACAGTGTAGTGTTGGCACACATTTTTACCATAACCCCTCGCGTGTTGGGATATGGCAGCAGTCCGACGACTGGTCATCGATGTACTGAAACCACACGACCCGCCGCTACTGACGTTCACCAAGCAACTGGCCGAAATTGAAAGCGTCGAGGGCGTAACATCGTCTCTGATCGAACTAGATCAGGAAGTGCAAAACATCAAGCTCACCTTTGAAAGCGACGATCTGGACTTCGAGGCGATCGATGAAACGATCGAAAACCTCGGTGGGTCGGTACACTCTGTAGATCAGGTTGCCTGCGGTGACTCCGTTGTTACGGATCGACGGACGTTACAGGATGGCTGAGACGCCGTGGCGTCCATTCGACAACTCTTCAGGCGGCTTCTCGGGAAGGAAGATGTCCTTGCGATCTCTCGTCGGTACTTCATCTCGAACGGCTTCGACGGGACGCTCACGAGCATTGGTATCATCGTTGGTGCTGTCCTTTCCGGGGTCCCTGATGGGTACACTGTGATCAAAATCGGACTGGGCGCGGCAGTCGGTCTCGGGACCTCTGCGGTCTGGAGCGTCTGGGAAATCGAACGTGCCGAAACCCGGGCCGAAATCAGACGTATCGAACAAGCGATGCTCACGGACCTTGACGATACCCGCGTTCAGCGGAACCAGCGCGGTGTCCGCTTCGTCCACGCCACGATGAGTGGGCTGGGGCCACTTATCGGGGTTCTGATTCCGCTGACCCCGTTCCTCGTAGCGGGGACCGTCGTCACAATGGCAGAGGCGGCACTCATTGCGGTCGGCCTGGGTATCGGTGTGTTAGGTGTGTTCGGTGCCTACATGGGCTCTATTTCGGACCAGCGGTGGTACGTTGCTGCCGTTCGGATGGGACTTGCCGGATTGGTCGTTGCGATCCTCAACCTCTTTCTTCCAGGGTGAGTGGCCGCTCCTCTGTTTCCGGGCTGGAGCACAAATCCCAACTTGCTTTTCACTGGCCGCCATACCCGATAGTAGATGCGTGTTGGCTTGCGGCAGTTCAAACGGCCGTTGTGCTATGTGATGGCGCTCCTGTACGTCGTTGCTGGAATATTGCATTTCATCGTGCCGGAACTATACGTCCAGATCGTGCCACCGGTCTTGCCGGCGGCACTTGCGCTGGTGTATCTATCCGGCGTCGCCGAGGTCGCAGTCGGGCTCGGCCTGCTGGTACCGCGGACGCGATCGCACGCCGCCTGGGCGACGATCGCATTGCTCGTCGCGATCTTTCCCGCGAACGTCTACATGGCTGTCTCCATGGTCACCATTGAGGGGACGGGTGGCGGCGATCCATCTGCGCTGGTCCGCTGGGCACGGCTGCCAGTTCAGGGCGTGTTGATCCTCTGGGCGTACTGGTACACTGACTGAGTGGGGGGACTCCTCCGAGTGACCGGGCTCGGCCCCTCCTTCGACGGACCGGCCCTATTCCGCATATCACAAGTCTCGAACGTCGAGCACGTGGTATCGGGTTCGTTCAGGGACCGACGCCGGCGGCACGCATATACTCGTCCAGTTTCTCCGCCAGCGCCCGTGCGAACGCTTCGTCGTTGATGGGGGCCTCCATTTCGAACAGTTCGACCGCCGGGTCGATGTGCTTGTGGATGGCGTCGAACAGCGCTGTATCCGCCTCGGGGTCGTAGAAGTCTTCACCCTCGACATCTAGCACCGAGACCCCGCCGAGCGGAAGTGCCACTGCCGCTGGGCCAGTCGCGGCATTCAGCTTTGTTGCGAGGATTTCGCCCAGCTCCGCACATTCCTCGGGCGTGGTTCGCATCAGCGTCACCTGCGGGTTGTGGACGTGGAACTGTCGCCCCTCGAACTCATCGGGGACCGAATCACGCGGGCCGAAGTTTACCATGTCGAGCGCCCCCGTCGAGACAACCTGCGGAACGCCCGTCTGGGCTGCGGTGTCCAGTCGCTCTGGCCCGGCGTTGAGCACACCGCCGACGAGTTCGTCCGCCCACTCCGTCGTCGTTATGTCGAGCACGCCGTCGATGATACCTTCCCGGATCAGCCGCTCCATCGCCTGCCCGCCAGTGCCGGTGGCGTGGAAGACGATGGTCTCGTATCCCCATTCTTCGAGGTGTTCTCTGGCAGCCTGGACGCAGGGCGTGGTGACACCGAACATCGTGATGCCGACGGTCGGACGGTCCTCGACCGTCACGTCTGACTCGGTAGTTCCCATCCCGACCATCGCCAGCGCGGCGTTCGAAATGACCTGCCGTGAGAGCTGATTGAGCCCCTCAATATCTGCGACGGAGTACATCATCGCGATGTCAGTCGAGCCGACGTACGGCTCGGTGTCGCCCGAAGCCATCGTCGAGACCATCAGCTTCGGCACGCCAACTGGGAGGGCCCGCATCGCTCTGGTCGCAATCGACGTATTCCCGGATCCGCCGAGTCCGAGGACGCCCGCCAGTTCCCCAGACTCGAAGAGGTCGGTGACGACGGCAGCAGCCCCCTCGCCCATCGCTGTCATCGCCTCACCTCGATCGCTTTCCTCACGTAATACGTCGAGGGTCGTCCCAGCAGCTTCGGCTACTTCGGTAGCGGTCGTGTCCGGCTCAAACTCGGCGTCGTCAAGCACGCCCACGTCGATGACGTGTACGTCGACGCCCTGAGCCTCAATGACATCGCGGGCGAAGGCGAACTCCTCGCCTTTTGTATCCAGCGTCCCCACGAGAACGATCGCCATCACTTCGCCTCCGAATCGACGTTTTCGGGCGTTGGAAGCTTGCCGGCTGGAACGATCTCACACTCAGGGAGGTTACGAAGCACGTCTTCCGGTCCCGGCGGCGCGTAGACCGCGAACAGGATGAGCGGCTCCCATCCAGTGTTGACCGTTCCGTGTTCGACGCCTTCGGGGATGAACACCATATCGCCGGTGGCGATATCACGAGTTTCGTCGTCGACCTCCTGTTCGCCCTCGCCGCGAACGACGTACAGGATCTCGTCGCTCTCGGGGTGGGTGTGTCGCTCGTGGCCCTTGCCGGGTTCGAGTTTCACGACACCAGCGCTGAACCGCTCTCCACCAGTGACTTCAGGTGTGCTCAGCCACTTGAGAGCGCCCCAATCGAACAGTTGGCTCTCCACGTCGTCGGAGGCGACGAAGTAGTCACTCATTGGATGTCGATTTCCTTGAATTCGCGAGCCTGGTTCTCGATGGCTTCCTCCGTCGGCAGCCGTTCGATGCTGGAGGCTCCGAAGAAGCCGACGACGCCGTCAGTATGTTCAAGCACGTACGTGGCGTCATCGGGCCACGCGATCGGGCCGCCGTGACAGATGACGAGGACGTCTTCGTTCACGTCCTTCGCGGCATCGTGATGGGCCTGCACCCGCTCGGCCGCCGCTTCCAAATCAAGTGCCGTCTCCGCACCGATGTCGCCGGATGTCGTCAGCCCCATGTGTGAGACAATAACATCAGCGCCCGCCTCGGCCATCTCACGGGCCTGTGTCTCGTTGAACACGTACGGGCAAGTGAGCATATCCTGGCTGGCGGCCTCTCGGATCATATCGACTTCCTTGTCGTAGCCCATCCCGGTCTCTTCGAGATTTTGCCGAAACCCGCTGTCCTCGTCGATGAGGCCGACTGTCGGGAAGTTCTGCACCCCGGAGAACCCTCGCCGCTTTAGATCTGCGAGGAACACGTCCATTTGCCGAAACGGATCAGTGCCGTTGACGCCCGCAAGCACCGGCGTGTCTTCGACAACGGGAATGACCTCGTGGCCCATTTCACAGACGATCTCGTTTGCGTCACCGTATGGGAGTAGTCCGGCGAGTGACCCGCGCCCGCTCATTCGGTAGCGGCCGGAGTTGTAGATGATAAGCAAGTCGACGCCGCCGCGCTCGGCGAACTTCGCGGAGATTCCGGTCCCCGCACCGGCACCAATTATCGGATTACCCTGCTCGACGGCCTCTCGAAGTCGCAAGAGCGACTCCTCACGTGTGTATTCCATGTGTGAGATTTTACAATAGTCTGGTAGTCTAATTAACATTTCTCCAGAGTATCGGGGCGTTTGATACTGTACAGCACCACATCCGCCTATAGTCAGGGCGGATACCGACTCAGAATAGTCTCACACATCGAACATGCCTGATTTGAAAGGTTACCCCACAGCAGTTCGCCTCCCGATTCAGTCGAGAAGTATGACGGGAAGAATCACCACCAGTGCAAGCAACAGCCCAGCTCCGACGATAGCAAACAACATCTCTGAGAGCCCCACAGTCGCCACGTAACTGTACGACAAAACAACGGCAGTGATGGCTGAGAACCCTATAAAAACCAACTGGCGTACCTCAGAAGACCACTGTCTGGAGGGCAGATTCATATCAGTTGAGACAATGGCCACCGGTAAATATCTAATCGGGCTGAGGACCAGACACGTAAACTGACCAGGTCTTTTTTAGGTAGACGTGGCAGACGTAGCATAATGGTCCGCAAAATTCTCTTTGCCGGCCTGATCGGATTCGTGTTTGTCTGCAAGATCGACGTGCTCAAAGCCATCATTCTGGCCGCTAACGACGAATCCCGAACTGTTGTGGACAAGCGGCAGAAGATGAGAACCGGGATGAAATGACACTTCTGTTCAAACCCCGCCACATTGCGGCGATTCGAGACGGCACGAAGACGGCGACCCGCCGTGACTGGGCTGACAACTACCCGCGACCGTCCGAGGGCGACATCCGAATGGCTGTGACAGAGATGTTCACCAGCGACGAAGCGTGTGACTGCTATCTTCGTGTCACTAACCTGTATCAAGAACCGCTCGGCGAGATGAGCCACGAGGACGCTCGAAAGGAAGGTGGCTATGACATGGCCGAGTTCCGCAAGGCATGGACGCAGATCAACGGCGACTGGGACCCGGAACTTGTCGTTGACGTCGTTGAGTTCGAATACGTCGGCAGAGAGCGGCCGAGCGAGTCCGCAGCAAGTGGTGCCTGAACCTTTCCGGCAGTAGCAAACCGCCTGCTTTTGATTTCAGACACTCTCTGGGCCCATATTTGTTCGAGAGAAAGTACGGACAGATTTGAGACTGAGGAACGCAATGTATCAACGTCGACTGCCGGTTGGAGGTGTCGTGGTCTGGAGCGCATCCACACCAGTTCTCATATCTCCTCCTATGACCAATACTTTCGAGAAAAGTACGCTATAACGTTCACCAGAGACAAGGTGTGTGCTTGGTTTGACTCAGGAGCGGTTCACCAGCCAATTAACGGTGGAACGTATTTTTGAGAAGGTACTTATGAAAACAAACACACACACATCATCTCAGTGCTCCGAAGGAACCTTCTCATACTATGCGCCGCCACCTGTGGTTGTCTGGCAGGCTGTGCTTCGTCACCGGGCAGTACAAGCACCCCCTCTACGATGACTGGCGACCCTGAAGACTTTGACGAACAGTATCTTGAAATTCGTAATCGGGCCGAAAATAAAGAGAGTATCTCTCTCATCGTACAGGGGTCGGATTCAGTTATAACGCAGGGAGAATATGAGGTAGCGGCTGACCAAACAATATCTGTCCCACTCCAAATCACTGAGAAGGGCAATTACGAATTGACAGTTTCCCGTTCAGGGGGTATTGAGATTTCGTCTAGTGTGGTCATCTCTTCAATACTGAACGCAGTTCGGCGATTAGAGATATATTTTGCACCACCCATTATTGGCCATCTTGCACCGGGTATTCGTTGTAACTCCTCATTTGTCTGGTCCTCACCACCACCGGTAACACTTCCCATCGGGCCAAATCCATAGCAGCTGCCGCCGCTATAACAGTAGCGAACTACACACATGGCCGTTATCTACTTGCATACGTTGGTTCAGTACATCTCTTTGGCTCCATTGCTGCGTATGATTGGTATTTATCATCTGAGTTAGTGAATTTGTAAACCGATATCGTTGTCGTATCCTCACAGGGGTCTCGCTCAGAAGTAAATGTGAGATGTGTGAACACTTCTGGACACGACATCTCGACAGTTCCGGTTCCTGTGATTGTCCCCAATTCTTCAGTACACACAACATCTTGTTCTCCAGTGTATCCGACTAATTCTGTGTTCGGGAACGAAGCTGACTCTGAATCCATATTACGGGACTGGACACCATACTCTACAGTCAAATCAACATTCCCGCCCTCCCCTCACACAGAAACCCAGTGAATCTCAAGCTCACGACTCTTTGGACTCAAGCTCAAACAGCCAGACATCGGACTGGCCAACAGAATCCCGATTACCGTTCGCCGGCTCAATAGGTTATTCATCTATGGTGGGAGTATCATTGAAATCAATAGTACTGATCTCTTCAATTGAGAATGCAGTCCGTGCATTTCCGTAATAATCTGCGTCACCCATGACTGGCCATTCTGTGTCGCCATTTCTACGAATTCTTTCTGGAGTGGTATCTTCACCACCACCGGTAACACTTCCCATCGGGCCAAATCCATAGCAGCTGCCGCCGCTATAACATTCTCCAACGCCCAATATCTTGTCATCAGCAGTTCCTGCGCCCAATGTATGGCCTACTTCCTCCATCAAGATTCTGTGTTTCACCTCATTAGGTTGCGAAGTGCTCTGTTCAATTGTCGTATCGAACATTCCAACCCCGTAAGGGACAGTCCAGAGAGGGTTGTCATCGATTGCTGTGATCATCACTTCAGTCCCGGTGTGGCCAGCAACACCTAGGGCACTTTCAGTTACAAAGGCCGTGGTGAATCGCCAGACGGAGCTTGATTTCACTGTTTCAGAGACTGCTTGATATTGTGAACGACACACATCAAAACGAGTTCACGAAATTCACCGTACCAAGTTCGCGCACGCACGGCGTCGC